>LUZV01000189.1 GCA_001603765.1 Anaerolineales bacterium Chloro_02
AAATTATAAGAAAAAGCCGGATCACCCGGCCTTATCTGCCCTACGAAGGGGTTCCCCGGGACATGATGTCAGGGGAAGCATTTATGGCCGGTTATTGCGGGTTTTTTTGTGTTGAGGGCCTTTGGGTCCGGAAATGATTGCAGAAACGGCATCGTGTGCTGACACTTGAGGCATTGCGGTGCTGTTGAGAAGGTAAAGGCTACCGAGAAGGCTGCCACGAGCCGTAGAGGCTTGGGCGGCCTTTTTGTTTTTGTGCACCGCCGACCGGGAGTTGCCGGTGTTTGTCCCATGGTGCATCCGCAAGGTTCGGCAGACGGCTCAGACAAAGACAGCAAAGACCACTCGGAGCACTTCGGTCCACCACCCGTCGAGATGACCGGCATACCGGTTTAAATACCGGACTGCTTGCTTCCCGAAGGAAAGCCGCCCCGCTGCTTTCAACGGGGCCGTCGTACACTTGGGCCGGGACTCGGTTGCATTGAATTGAGGGGGGGCCCCTGGGGAACGACAAACCAGGGAGAAAGGAGGAAGAACCAGAGGGGTGAAAAATGGAGAGACAGCCGGACTCCGCCAAGAGATTACCGGCTGCCTCGAAACAATGCCCTCCGATGAGAGAAGGCACGGTGAATTATAGCATTTCAAAGCGAATTGAAGTCAAGCAGATCCGGAATGAACGATGGTACCGATCGACGGGAATCCTCACGGCGTCGATATGAGCGCCACCGCTGGCGGAAAAGAAAGGGAACCGGTCTCGAAGGTTTGCCGGCCGGAAAGTTGCCGGTTCCTATCCTGTAGGGAGGCACCGGGTTTGGAAAAGGCTGATCGAAATAATTGTTTGCAAGTACAGACTGCCGTACCCCTCATGGGGCGCTTCCCGGAACATGCTCGAAAAAGTAGCAGGGGATTGGAATCGGGCTGAATAATTTGGAGGAGATCTTAATGCCTAAGGGTTTGAAAATATTGGCTATGTTTATGTTGTTTTGTTTGAGCGCCGCTTCGTGGGCGACGGCCGCGGAGGATGAAGCCGCAAAAGTGACCGACACCCCGCAGCTTGAAGAAATCGTCGTGACCGCCACGAGAACGGAAAAGGGCGTCGAGTCGGCTCCCGGCAGCGTTTCCGTCGTCAACCAAAAGGAGATTGAGAAGAGAAGCATCCAGACGATCGATGATGCCTTGAACACGCTGCCGGGTGTATTCGACCGGCGGTCCACGGGGCTTGTTGACCCTATCGCCAATATCCAGTTGAGGGGGATGCCCGGTTCCCAGCGGACCCTCCTGCTGCTGGACGGAATTGCCATCAACGATCCCTTTTCGGGCGGCCAGAGGGACCTGCTGGGAGTGGCTCCCGAAGACGTTGACAGGATCGAGGTGGTCCGGGGGCCGTTTTCGAGTTTGTACGGCGGCTATGCCATGGGCGGTGTCGTCAACGTGCTTACCAAAATGCCCGAGAAACGGGAAATCACTCTCAAGACCGGGTATGGATCGGGCATGCCGGGCACGGACGGATTAGAGAACCTGATGCGGTTTTACGGTTCTTACGGCGACAAGTTCCTGAACAACAAACTGACCACTTTCATCAGCTACGGGTATCGCCAGACCGACGGCTTTGCGACGGATTTCAACCTTGCCAGCAAGGCCCCCCCTGCAGGCGTTACGGGATGGTCGCAAACCCAAAGCGCGACCGGCAGCACCCGCTACCTGGTCGGCGACAAAGGGGACCGGGAATGGATGGACGACACCCTGAACCTGAAGGCGAAGTATGACTTTACCGAAACGACCAATCTGAGCCTGTCTTTCACGCGAACCACCAATCAGTATCAATACGACGACCAGCACACCTATTTGCGGGACAGTTCGGGCAACAGTGTCTGGTCCTATTCGGGAGTGACCGAATCCTCCTTTTTGGCCGGGAAATACGGCCGGGAGGCAATCCTTTCCAGCGCCAAGTTTGAAACCGAGTTCTCTCCCCTGAAAGTCAAGGTGACGGCGGGGATGCTCGACTGGCTGAAAGCCTGGAACACGGTACCCGGCTCCGGCGCGACCGTGTCGGGAGGAGCCGGCACGATGACCGAAACTCCGCTGCAGGCCTACAATTCGGAAATCCAATTCACCCTGCCCCTCATGGACCGGCACATCCTCACCTTTGGCGCAACCATCCGGCATTCCGATGTGGATGACATCCAGCATAACCTTACAGACTGGCGGGACAAGGATTCTGAAATCGACCTCATCTACGAGGCGGCGGGCAAGGATATCGGATACTCCCTATTCATGCAGGACGAGATCAAGATCTTCGATCCACTCACCTTATATCTCGGTTTTCGGGAAGACTGGTGGGAGACCTATGACGGGTATGCAAACAGCGTGGGCGTGGCCGGGTACCCCATGAACTTCAGTTCGCGGTCCGCAGATTACTTCAGCCCCAAGGCATCGCTCGTCTATAAGCCTTTCGAGAAGACGACCCTGCGGAGTTCCGTCGGGCAAGCCTTCCGGCCTCCGACAATTTACGAATTATACGGAACCTTCACCGGGTCCTACGGGACCATCTACAAATCGAATCCGAATCTGGAGCCGGAGACCACCACGTCCTGGGATTTCGGAGTGGAACAGAAGCTGTGGAAGGGTTCCAAGATCGGGGTGACGTATTTCGAGAACTACATCAAAAACCTTATCTACAGTTCGGCCACCGACTCGACGATGGCGGTATATGAACAACACAATGCGGGCAAGGCAACCAGCAAGGGCGTGGAACTCAGCGTCGAACAGAACTTTTCCAATTGGCTGAAGCTTTTCGGCACTTTCACCTATACCGATTCGGAGATAACGGAGAATCACGCGGCTCCCGCCTCGGTCGGGAAAGAAATGACGGATAACCCGGAATTTATGTACAGTTTCGGCGCTTATCTTTCATGGAAACGTTTTTCAGGGTCATTTATAGGAAGATACGTCGGAAAGCGGTATAGCACCGATACCAATATAGACACCGTTGATGGTGTTTTCGGATCTTATGACCCGTTCTTTGTCGCCGATCTGAAGATCAGCTATGCATTTACTCCGCTTACCTCCCTGTCTCTCTCGGTAAATAATATCCTGAATGAAGAATACTATATGTACAGAAGAGAACCGGGCACAACGTGGTTCCTGGAAC
>LUZV01000190.1 GCA_001603765.1 Anaerolineales bacterium Chloro_02
CTTTTCAAACGCTTCAGCTTGCGCCGGTGTGCGCGGGAAGCCGTCCATAACAGCTCCTCCTGCGCAATCCGGTCTTGAGAGGCGCTCTCGTACCATCGCGATGGTGACATCGTCCGGCACAAGTTCGCCCTTTACCATATAACTTGAAGCCAACTTACCCAGCTCGGTCTCCTGGCTCAGGTTCTCCCGGAAGAGATCTCCCGTGGACACGTGCACTAATCCCAGTTTTTCAGCCAGAATCTTAGCTTGTGTTCCTTTGCCAGCCCCTGGAGGACCTAACATGACGATGTAAGTTGCTTTTTTGTTCATCCTGCCAACTCCAGCCTTAGTTAATCAGCCGATCGTCATACCCGTGCATTCGAAGTTCAGTTTCAATCAACTCAACCGTTTCACGGATAGTGCCAACGACAATCAAGAGTCCTGATGCCTGCATCAAATGCACGCCGTAACTTTTAGCAGGCAGGAAGATACCCATGATGTTGGGTAAAACTGCCACGAGACCCAAAAAGAGCGCGCCTGGGAGCGTGATGCGGCGCTGCACACGCGTCAGGTAGTCCTGCGTCGGTTTGCCGCGAGCCACGCCCGGGATCTGAGCGCCTTGTTTTTTCAGGTTCTCTCCATAGTCCTGCTGCGCGAAAAGCACGTCCGTATAGAAATACGCGAATGCCACCACCAGCACAAAGAACATAAGTGGATACCACCAGGTATCACCGCCGAAAGCCTTATAAATCCAGTTAAATAAGCTGTTAACCCATTTAGTCTGCGAATTAATAAAGAACGAAGACAGAATCGCCGGGAAGGTCAGGAAAGACTGGGCAAAAATGATCGGAATCATACCAGCCATATTGACCATCAGCGGCAGTTGGCTGCGCACAGGCATAGACATACGGTTGCCAATGCGCCGCCCCGGGAACAAGACGGGAATGTTGCGTCGACCGCCCTGAACGAACACGATCGCAAGGATCGTCAGCACGAACACGACTAATACCACCACGAAAACCCACCAGGCTTCTTTGGCGTTAAACATCTGGGCAATCGTGACCGGGAAGCGCGAGACAATACCCGCGAAAATGATCAGCGACAAGCCCTGATTCCGCAGACCGTACTCTGAAATCAGCTGTCCAATCCAAATGCCAAACATCGTACCAGCGATCATGCTGATAATCGCGGTGAGGGTGGGCAGCAAGCGCTCCCCAGAAAACCCCCACTGCTGGATCACAGTACTGCCGCCAAGCATGGAGTTGAAGATGTTAATCTGTCCAAATGCCGAAAGGAGCGCCATCGGGATGGTCAGGATCACAGTCCATTTTTCCATCCAAATCCGACCTTCGCGGGGGTCATCTTTCATTTTCTGCTCCAGCGCGGGAATAACCGGCGTGAGCAGCTGCAAAATAATTTGGGCGGTGATATACGGGTAGACACCCATGGCCAATACAGAGAATCTGGACACCGCCCCGCCAGAAAGCAGGTCAAGCAAGTTCACCAGGTTGCCGCCGGCGCCGGTTTGTTGTGACAAAGCTGCCACAGCAACGCGGTTGATGCCGGGGACTGGAATGTTGGCTGCCAGACGGTAAACCGCCAGCAGCAACAATGAAATCAACAGCTTGTTGCGGATATCCTCAGATTTCCACAAGTAACGCCAGGATGAACGTTTCATCACTCATCTCCTCTTAGCTACGAAAGAGCTATTGTTTCGATCGTCCCGCCAGCTTTTTCAATTTTCTGACGAGCGCCTTCGGTAACCTTGTGAGCTTTGAACTTCAGGGCAACACTGATTTCGCCGCGACCCATGATTTTGATGGGCAAATCTTTGCCCTTCAAGAGCCCCGCTGCTTTCAGGCTCTCAGGGGTGATTTCGTCACCAGCTTTGAAACCCTGCAGTGAGTCCAGGTTGACCTCCGCGTAGCGAGTCCGGTTGCGTGGGGTGAAACCCTCACCGCGCAGGAAAGGCAGTTTGCGGAAGAAGGGCAGGTTGCCGCCCATATGATACGGACGCACGCCGCCGCCATTGCGTGAGTTCTGACCCTTGGTGCCGCGTCCGGCTGTCTTGCCAGCGCCGCTGCCAGTGCCACGACCTACACGCTTGCGCGCTTTCTTTGCGCCTTCGTTGGGTTTAAGATCATGTAATTGCATGCTTACTTCTCCTCAGTGTCCGACTCAATCTCCACCAGGTGTGAGACCTTCGTCAGCATACCGCGCAGCGCGGGGCTGTCTTCGTGCTCAACAACTTGGTTGAGACCGTGGAAGCCGAGCGCCTTGAGTGTTCGTTTGGTGCGTTCGGTATAACCAATACCACTTTTCACCAATTTGATTCGCAGAATCTGAGCCTGTTTCTTAGCCATTCTTCCTCCGCTCCCAATAGGGTGTCACATCCTGCAGGTCCTTGCCGCGTTCTGCAGCCACGGTCGCAGGGGACTTCAACTGGGATAAAGCGTCGAAAGTGGCTTGGACGATGTTCAGCATGTTCGCAGAACCCAGGGATTTGGTCAGAATGTCCTTGATCCCTGCAGCTTCGCAAACCGCGCGCACACCGCCAGCCGCAATCACGCCAGTACCAGCCGAAGCGGGTTTCAGCAGCACTTTCGCGCCGCTCTGGGTGCCAACAACCTCGTGGGCAATCGTCGTGCCCATCAGGCTGACTTTTCTCATATTCTTATACGCGCGTTCAGTAGCCTTGCGCATCGCGTCCGGCACAGCCAAAGCTTTACCAGTGCCCAGCCCAACATTCCCGTTATTATCGCCGACCACCAGGGTCACACGGAACGAGAAGCGGCGGCCGCCCTTAACAACCTTGGCAACACGCGCGATGTCAATCACACGTTCGTCGTATTGAGTTTCTAATCCTTGATATTCTTCCATAGTATCCTCGTTTTAGAATTCCAGCCCGCCCTTGCGAGCACCTTCGGCCAGAGCCTTCAGACGACCGGTATAGATGTAACCGCCGCGATCCATAACAACGGTTTTGATGCCTTTGTCCAGGGCGCGTTTGGCAAGCGCTTCACCAACGAGCGCTGCCTGTTCAGTTTTCTTCTTGCCTTTCATTTCGTCCCGCAGCAACGCGTCCACACTGGAAGCGGATACCAGAGTTGTGCCGCTGTGATCGTCGATCACCTGGGCATAAATCTCGTTGATACTGCGAAATACATTAAGGCGTGGGCGCTCTGGCGTGCCAAAGATCTTCTTACGCACGCGCGCGTGGCGGTGTAAACGAGCAGCATTTCTTGATTTTTTAGCCATATTCATTTACCTCTACTTACCGGTCTTTCCAGCTTTACCAGCCTTGAGTTTAATAATCTCACCCTGGTAGCGGATACCTGTTCCATGATATCGTTCCGGCGGTCGCAGCCTGCGGATATTCGCGGCGATCTGACCCACCTGTTGGCGGTCGCGCCCTTTGATCTTGATCAGGCGTGTCTTTGCGTCCACATCGTAGGTGATGCCGTCTGGCGCTGGGAAGTTCACGGGGTGTGAAAAACCCAGGTTCATCAGCAAATCTTTGCCCTTCAATTCGGCGCGATAACCAACGCCATTGTATTCCAGCACGATCTCAAAACCCTTATCACAGCCAACAATCATATTGTTGAGCAGGGCGCGGGTGGTACCGTGCAGAGCGCGGATGCGAGGCTCGTCGTTGGGGCGTTCTACTGTAATCACGCCGTCCTCGAGCTTGATCGCGATTTCAGGGGAGAAGGTCTCTTCCAGAACGCCGTTGGGTCCCGTAACAGTAACCTTGTTCCCGTCCATCTTTACAGCCACACCCTTAGGCAGGGTGATGGGTAATTTACCAATTCGCGACATTTCTCTTCCTCCTACCAAACCTTGCAGAGTATCTCGCCGCCAACGCCAATCTTTCTAGCGCGCTGACCGGTCATGATCCCTTTTGGGGTTGATAAAATCGCGATGCCAATGCCAGATAATACCCAGGGGATATCATTCTTGGAGGTGTAAACACGGCAGCCGGGGTGGCTGACGCGCTCCAAACCCGTGATAATCGGGCGGCGCTGGCGGCGTTCGCCGATGTACTTCAGCTTCATGCGCAACACTTTGTGCTGATCGCTTTTTCCATCAACGATTTCATAGCTCTCAAGATAACCCTCTTCTGTCAGGATGCGGGCAACTTCACTCTTGAGTTTTGAGTTCGGCATAGCCACGGTGGACTTCCCAACCATGGCAACATTGCGAATTCTCGTCAACATATCGGCAATTGGATCTGTTATTGTCATCTTTATTCCTCCAGGTCTAATTACCAGGATGCCTTAGTCACGCCAGGAATTTTCCCCTGAAGCGCTAATTCTCGGAAGCAAATACGGCAAAGACCAAATTTGCGCATATAACCGCGCGGTCTGCCGCACACACGACAGCGATTCACAACGCGGGTTGGATATTTCCGCCGCATTTCGCGATATTGCATACACTTTTTAGCCATTAGTTTCCTTTCCTGAAGGGCATGCCGAATTTGCTCAGCAACTGCCGGGCGTGGTCATCAGTTTCAGCTGTCGTGACGATACTGATCTCCATGCCGCGAACTTTGTCAATTTTGTCATACTGAATCTCGGGGAAAATCAACTGTTCGGTCAGACCGAGCGTGTAATTCCCGCGTCCGTCAAACGAATCAGCCGAGATCCCGCGGAAGTCGCGCACACGAGGCAGAGCAACGTTGATCAGGCGGTCCAAAAATGCCCACATCTTCTCTCCGCGCAATGTGACCTTGACGCCGATCTGACGCCCTTCACGCAGCTTGAAATTGGAAATGGCTTTCTTGGCGGCGATGACAACAGGCTTCTGACCTGTAATGATGGTCAGATCGTTCACAGCAGCATCCAAAGCCTTGGGGTTGTCTAACGCTTCGCCGACACCGATATTAACCACCACCTTGGTGATCTTAGGGATCTGCATCACGTTCTTCAACCCGAGCTCTTTTTGCAGAGCTGGCGCGAATTCATTCTTATATTGTTCTTGTAGTCTGTTCATATCTGCTCACCTGCGCCTTAGTTGTCTTTGGCGGTTTTCTTCTTGCTCTCAGCGGGCTTGGCTTTGCTTTCAGTCGCTTTTGCGGCTGTCTTCTTGGCGGCAGGCTTTGAGTCAGCTTTCTTTTCGGCTGACTTTTTTTCCGCTGTTTTCTTTTCCGTCGGCTTCTTTTCTTCAGTTTTCTTCTCAGCCGCTTTCTTTACCGCCGGCTTCTTGGCACTTTCAGCTTTGGCTTTAGCTTTGGAAACCTTGCGAGCATCCTTGGCTTCTTTTTCAGCTTCACGGTCAACCACAACCACGTTAGAGGCATGAATCGGCGCTTCGAATTCACGAATACCGGCAGGGATCGTCTTGCTGCCCGATTGGGTTTGCTTCTGGTGCTTTTTCACCATATTCACGCCCTGCACCACTACACGGTTTTCCTTGGGCAGCACACGGATAACTTCGCCGACCTTGTTCTTGTCTTCTTCGTCTCCGGTCATGACGCGCACGCGGTCGCCCTTATGTATTTTCATTTTCATCTGACACTCCTAATCCTTCAACTACAGCACTTCCGGAGCCAATGAAACGATCTTCATATAGCCTTTATCGCGCAATTCCCGGGCAACCGGTCCAAAGATGCGGGTCCCGCGGGGGTTGACGCCGTCGTTATCCAGGATGACAGCCGCGTTATCGTCGAAGCAGATGGTGGAACCATCCGGTCGGCGATATGCTTTGCTGGTGCGCACGATGACAGCCTTAACAATCTCACTCTTCTTAACAGAAGCCTGAGGTGTGGCAGTCTTGACCGTGCCAATCACAATGTCGCCCACGTAACCATAGCGGCGGCGGGTACCGCCCACCACCTGGATAACCAGGAGTTCGCGAGCGCCAGTGTTATCTGCAATCACTAATCGACTCTCTCGCTGGATCATGCTTCTTCCTCTTCTTCGAGTTCAGCCTCGACCTCTTCCAGGACGGCTTCTAATTCTTCAGCTACCTCAGCAGCTTCGATCAGTTCTTCAACCTCTTCAATCGCTTCGGCGGTTGATTCGACGCCTTCCTGACGCATTTCTACTTTGACAATCTTTTCGACAACCCAGCGTACAGTGGCTGAAATCGGGGCGGATTCGACAATCACAACCTGATCGCCAACATTGCATGCCAGTTCATCGTGCGCCTTGTATGACTTGGCGCTGCGCACCACTTTATGATAGAGAGGGTGCTGATAAGTGCGCATCACTTCCACGATGACGGTTTTGGTCATCTTGTTCGACTTTACAGTTCCTGTTAAGCGTCGGCGATTATTCATTTCTTACCTTCCTTCTCATTGCGGGCTCGCTCATTTAGAATGGTTTCCATCCGGGCGATATCCTTCCGAGCAACCTTAAATCGGCTTGTGTCCGTCAACTGACCGGTCACGATCTGGAAGCGCAAGTTCATGAGCTCCTGCCGGACATCCAACAGTTTTGCTTTAATGTCTTCTGTAGAAAGTTCTCTTATTTCTTTGTTGTTCATGAACCTTCTCCTAAATTCTCTCGGGCAACAATTTTGGTTTTGAAGCCCAATTTATAACGTGCCCGGATCAGCGCTTTTACAGCGGAATCGGCATCAGTGCCGCCGACCTCAAATAAAATCCGACCGGGGCGAATCACTGCCACCCAATGGTCCACAGCGCCCTTACCCTTACCCATACGGGTTTCGGCTGCGCGCTTGGTATAAGGCTTGTCAGGAAAAACACGGACCCAGATTTTGCCGCGGCGCTTAAGCTCGTGCACAATGGCGCGGCGAGCAGCCTCGATCTGGCGAGCGGTCATATAACCACAGTCCAGTGCCTTCAATCCATAATCACCGAAGTTCACGTCCACACCGCGCGAAGCTTTTCCCTTCATGCGGCCGCGCATCTGCTTGCGGTACTTTACTCTCTTTGGCATCAACATAATTTACGTCCTCACTCGTTCCGAATCATTACTCGCTGATATAGACACCTTCGGTGGTCTCAACCTTTTCTTCAGGTTGGTTCATGACGATGCCGTTATAAATCCACACTTTGATGCCAATTTGACCAAAAGTGGTCTTGGCGGAAGCGCGGGCGAAGTCAATATCTGCGCGCAACGTTTGCAGCGGCACGCGCCCTTCACGCAGAGTCACACGGCGAGCCATTTCAGCGCCAGATAAACGTCCGGAAACCGAAATTTTAATCCCGCCCGCGCCCTGGCGCAGAGCCTGTTGGATAGCGCGCTTCATCGCGCGGCGGTAGCTGATACGGCGCTCTAACTGACCGGCAATGTTCGTTGCCACCAAGTACGCGTCTGTATCCGCGGATTTGATCTCTTTTACTTCCAGATCAATCTTCTTGCCTGTTAGCGCTTCCAGCTGCTGGCGCAGAATTTTCACACTCTCGCCCTTGCGCCCGATTAAAATACCGGGTTTGGCGGTGTGCAGGGTGACCTTCACCTTGCCTGGATAACGTTCGATTTCGATCGTGGAAACACCAGCGCGTTCAGCTTCTTTCTTCACCATCTTGCGGATTTCAATATCCTGATGCAGTTGATCGGTGTAGTCTTTGCCTTCAGCGTACCAGCGCCCTAACCAGGGTTTGTTGATCCCCAGACGAAATCCGATTGGATGTACTTTACGACCCATATCTCACTCCTTACCTTTACTCGATCTCGCGTAATACAACGGTCACATGCGAACGGCGCTTCAGCAAAGGCTTAAAACGTCCGCGGGCACCAAACCTGCGCCATTTGCGGGTTTGAGCTTCGTCTGCGAAGATCTTGTAGACAACGAGGTCATCGCGGCTGACGCCGAAGTTCTCTTCAGCATTCGACATAGCCGAATAAATCAGCTTATGAACGGGTCGAGCTGCCTTGTTTGGGGTCAGGCTCAAAGTGTTCAACGCGTCAACTACTTTCTTACCGCGCACCAGGTTGATCACCAGGCGGGTTTTCTGAGCGGATTCAGCAAAGTCGGAGAGTTTTGCAGTTATTTCGTGTGCCATCCTCTACCTTCCCTTTTCAGAAACATGACCGCGGAACCAACGGGTTGGGGCGAATTCGCCCAGCCGATGACCAACCATGTTCTCGGTTACATAGATCGGAACGTGACGGCGACCGTCATGCACCGCAATCGTATGCCCCACCATTTGGGGGAAGATTGTGCTGGCACGGCTCCAAGTCCGGAGGACTTTCTTTTCGCCTTTTTCGTTCATCTCTTCAATTCTTTTCAACAGTTTCGGGTCAACGAATGGCCCTTTTTTCAATGATCGCGACATCTTAGCTTCCTTTTCTGTCTCTCAACCACTACTTGCGCTTTGCCTTGGAGCGGTGGCGAAGAATCATGTCATCCGTGCGCTTGTTGGTGCGCGTCTTATAACCAAGAGTTGGCTTGCCCCATGGGGTCTTAGGACCGGGCATACCAATTGAGGTGCGACCCTCACCACCACCATGCGGATGGTCCCTCGGGGACATCGCGGTACCGCGAACTTCAGGGCGAAGACCCATATGGCGCGCGCGTCCAGCTTTGCCGAGCTTAATGTTGGAGTGCTCAACGTTGCCAACCTGGCCGATTGACGCCGTGCATTCCTGCAGCACCAGGCGAACCTCACCTGAGGGCATACGCACATGGGCATATTTCCCTTCCTTCGCCAGCAATTGGGCGGAGGTGCCTGCCGAACGCCCGATCTGCGCGCCCTTGCCAGGGTGCAATTCGATCGCGTGAATCGTGGTACCGACCGGGATATTCGCCAGAGGTAAGTTGTTGCCAGGGCGGATCTCAGCGGTGGGACCAGATAACAGCGAATCGCCAACTTTGACTCCGATTGGAGCAATGATGTAGCGCTTTTCGCCGTCAGCGTAGGTCAACAACGCCAGGCGGGCTGTGCGGTTGGGATCATACTCAATCGCGCTGACCTTGGCGGGAATATTATTCTTCTCGCGCTTAAAATCCACCAGGCGGATTTGCCGGCGTGAACCGCCGCCGCGATGGCGCACAGTCACACGACCCATCGAGTTGCGGCCAGCGCGCTGTTTCTTGACAACGATCAAGCTGCGCTCGGGGCGGGTTTTGGTAATTTCTTCGAACGTATAGCTGGTCTTATGCCGCTGACCGTTCGTCTTGGGTTTATAAATCTTGACTGCCATTAGTCCACTCCTTCAAACACAGGAATGCTCTCCCCTGGTTTCAGGGTCACGATGGCTTTTTTGTAGCCACTCGAGCGCTGCACCAGACGGCGGGTCCGCGAGTTGCGGTGAGCCTTGGCGGGGAGGTTGATGATATTGACACGCTCCACGTTGACATCAAAAGCGGTTTCTACGGCTGTTTTAACCTGTTCGCGAGTAGCAAAAGACGCCACTTCGAAAACATATTGGTTAAGCTTGCTAGCCATGTAATTCGACTTTTCGGTCACAACTGGGCGTCGCAGGATATCAAAGACGGTAGTACTCATTCTGCTTCACCTTCCTATCCCAAATAACTCTTGATCACGTCGAGTGAAGCAAGGGGGATGATGACTTTCTCACAAGTGAACAGATCGCGGACGTTCAGGTAATTTGCCTGTAACAATTTGGCGTCTGCCAGATTGCGCCCGGATTTGATCAGGTTTGTGTAATTTTCGCTTTTATCGGGGACCAACACCAGCTTGCGAGCCGACCCAGCCAGAGCGGAAAGCGCCTTGGCAAGATCTGCACTGCGAGGAGCTTCCAGGCTGAGTGAATCGACCATAATGATCTTCTCAGCATTGACAGTCACGGTCAGCGCGCTGCGCAGAGCCGCGCGGCGCATCTTGCGGGGCATAGCCTGGGTATAGTCGCGCGGTTTTGGGGTGTGGATGCGACCGCCGCCTACCGACTGCGCGGAGATCATGCTGCCGCGTCGGGCGCGCCCGGTACCCTTCTGCTTCCAGGGTTTGGCGCCGCCACCGCGAACCTCGCCGCGGCGTTTGGTGTTGTGAGTGCCCAGGCGGGCATTCGCCATCTGGCGCTGATAAGCCTGGTGCATCAGATCCACATTCACTTTGGCTGCAAAAATCTCATCGGGCAGTTCAACAGTATCCGATTTTTCGCCTTTTAAGTTATAAACATCAACTTTCATGATAGCTTTCTCCATTCAACCACAAGCCGTTTACTGCTTGCGTGCCTCTTTGATTACCACAGTCCCGCCCTTGGCGCCGGGCACTGAGCCCTGAACCGCGATCAGATTGCGCTCTGGATCAACCATCGCAACACGGATATGCGAAGAAGTGACCTGAACATTGCCCATTTGTCCAGGGCGGCGCTTGCCTTTGAACACGCGCCCGGGCGTGGTGCCCGAACCGGAAGAACCGGGGGAACGCTGACGATCAGACTGACCGTGGGTCATAGGTCCGCCGCCAAAGCCGTGCCGTTTCATCGCGCCCGCGAAGCCCTTACCCTTCGATGTGCCAATTACGTCCACATATTCGCCTTCAGCGAACACAGAGGCGTTCAACTCGTCGCCTGGGTTAATACCATCTAATTTCTTAGTGCGGAATTCCCTCAACACGCGAACGGGAGGGAGGTTGTTCGTCTTGAGGTGCCCCAATTGAGCCTTGCTCAGACGCTTGGGTTTCACTTCTCCGAATGCCAGCTGCACGGCGCTATAGCCGTCGGTTTCAGCTGTCTTGATCTGAGAAACAAAACAAGGCCCAGCTTCGATAAGCGTCACGGGTAAAGCGCGCCCGCTTTCATCGAAGATCTGGGTCATACCGATCTTTCTTCCAATAAGCCCTTTTAACATACTATTCTCCTGTTTAGTATTCTGCGAGACTGTCAGCCTGGGCAAGCTGCATCATCTCCGCACAATTCAGTCAATGATCCCTGTGTAGCCATCTGCCCACGCGGGAAGCATTCTTAAATTGTCACACAAATATAACTACCTCTGAAGGTAGCCGTTCAAATATATCACAGCCCTGCTTCGCGCGCAAGGGCAATTTTGTAATTTCCTTGGAATCTGAAACGAATCTGGTCAATCCCGATCCTTCTGATTTCAACGAGCGGCGGATATTTTATCATAAACCCATCAGAAAAGAGTCAGGAAACCAACTCGTTGGAGCAATTTAGCCTTTATGCTCAACCTCGCCACTTTATGAGCGGGCTTTTCCGCCCGCTCTGTTCTATTCTCAACTTTACTTAATCACAATTGGCAAATAATTAATATTTGCGTGCGTGGTAAACAAGGTGTTATTGCATGCAGCCCAAACCCCCGAAACATGCTGACCAAATGTGCCTATTTCTAATGACGGCACCTCGCTGCCGCAAGTGTTCTCGTGGATTTTATATGTATTCGGTCCTACACGGAAAAATATCTGGTTTGTAATTAAATTTGATTCTCCCCAAGCAACAATCACCACGTCGAAAGCGCTATCAGTTTCCACAACACCGAGTTCCACATCAAACTTAAACGTTGCAGACCCCGAAGAAAGTTCAACTGGGTCAGTG
>LUZV01000191.1 GCA_001603765.1 Anaerolineales bacterium Chloro_02
CGCATAAATGCCTTAGAGCTATTGAACAATTTATATAGTACTTAATCCAATTTTATCAACGCTAAATAGAAATGTCTTATAGCTGGCAAGTTGGAAATGTCCTATTCGATTTATAATGTCATCAATATGGGTTTGCCATTTATCTTTTTTCCATAGTTTCTCCAGGGGTGATCATAAGCAGNNGGCTGAGATGGAACCGGAAGGGTTACAAGTAATCAGGACTTCCTGTTTGGCGTAGTAGTAAGTAGGATGCTGGGTAATGATTTGATAAATCTTGTTGGCATATTGGATAAGTAGTGATTGGCTGCTTCATAGGAGGAGATGCCAAGCAGGCGCATTTCCTTGACCAGACGATCCTGCAAGGTCAACTTGGCACGCTCCACCCGACCCTTTGCCTGGGGTGAATTGGCGCAGATCAATACCACATTCAAAACAGACAGCGCCCTCTGAAACTGAGTAACCGGTTCATAGCCCTAATATTTATTGTAACAATTCTGTTTTGCTCCTTTAGAACATTACCATGTTGCTCATACAGTCTGCTTTTTTCCCCCTCCACACATAGAAAATTCTGTTATAATAGGCGCTCACGTGGAGAGGTCGCATAGTTGGCCTAGTGCGCTCGCTTGGAAAGCGAGTATACCGCGAGGTATCGCGGGTTCGAATCCCGCCCTCTCCGCCATTTGCCAGCCGGGCCAGGCTGGCTTTTTTTATCCTTTTCTGGTTAAACCCAAAAAACAGGCCCCGTGGACCCAAAGACAAATTAGTTTTTGTCGGTTAGCTTAATTGACTATCAATCCAATCCAGCATGGCGTCGATGACGATGTCTTTGTTCAGTTCGTTATGGGTCTCGTGGAAGAGCCCTTCCCACCGCTTGTAGGTCACCTTGGCACCGAGACGCTGAGCGAATTGGTCTGAACCGGTTACCGGGCAAATGGGGTCAGCGCTGCCGTGCGCCAGATAGAGCGGCACCTGCCAGCTGTGGGCGTGCGCCATGATGTCTTCCGCGCCCTCCAACATGAAACCCGCAAGGCGCACGCTGGCTTTAGGGTGAACGAGGGGGTCTTCGCGGTATGCCTGGTTGTTGGCTGCATCGCGCGACAGCCCATCAATCGGCAAGCCGTTATCCACAGTCAGATTGGGCAGCAGATTTTTGAGCGTTACCACCAGCGCGCGTTGGGCTTTTGACATGCTGTTGGTGTCGAGCGGCGGGCTAGTGGCGATGATGCCCTTGAGCGATTCGGTGCCGTGCAGCCCGTAGTAAAGCGCTTCCAGGGAACCCATGCTGTGACCATAGAGAAACACTGGCACGCCTGGATAGATCTCGCGCGCGAGCTTGATCGCGCCAGTGATGTCTTCCATCAGCCCCTGCCCAGAATTGATGACGCCGCGTTTTCCGCCTGATTTTCCGTGCCCTTGTTGATCAAAACCCAACAGAGCGATGCCGCGGGCGTTCATTTTTTCCGCGACATGCTGGTAGCGCTGAATGTGCTCACCGAGCCCATGCACCAAGACTACCACCGCGCGGACGTTTCCTTCTGGCGCCCAAACTCTTCCCCAGAGAGGGACACCGCTTGAGGACTCTCGAGATAAATCCTGATTTGCCATATTTCCTCCTAAGCGCTAAAAATCACATATTGTTTGAGAAAACTGTCGATTGTCTGGTAAAAATCGATCAGATTGACCTTCTTACGGAAGCCGTGCCCCTCACCCTCGTAGAGCCGGTAGAGGTGGGGCACCCGGTTGGACTGCAGCACGCGCACCATTTCTTCGGACTGCTCTGGCGGCACTACTTTATCATCACTGCCCTGGAAGATGGCGACGGCATCGCGGATTTGGTCAGCGTGGAACACGGGCGACCAGGCATGGAACTTCCCGGCTGCCTCGGGCAGGCTGCCCACCAGGCTCTTGGTGTAGTGAGATTCGAATTTATGGGTATCCATCTCGAGCAAAAAGAGGTTCGAGACGCCGTAGGAACATAAGCCGGCTTTGAAGAACCCAGGGTGGTGAACCAGCGCGTTTAGGACCGTGTAGCCGCCAGCGCTGCCGCCCTTGATGATCAGCTTGTTTGGGTCTGCCAAACCGCGGCTGATGAGCTCCTGGCAGCCTTCAATTGTGTCTTGCAGGTCAAGCTTGCCCCAATTACCCTTAAGCGCGTCGCGGTAAGCCCGTCCGTAACCGGTGCTGCCGCGGTAGTTGACCGCGAAATAGCCGTAGCCTCGGCTGGTGAAGAAGTCAGCTTCGAGATTGAAGGCGTCGTAAACCTGAGATGTTGGTCCGCCGTGAATGTAGGCGATCACAGGCGGCGCGCTAGCCGATTCATAATCGGGGTGGGCGGGCGGATAGTAGAGCCCATGCGCCGTGACACCATCTGATGATTGCCAGTCGATCGCCTCGGGTTGGCTGAGGAAAGCAGACGGCAAAACATCGCTCTGGCTGCGGGCGATCACTTCAATCTGACCCTCCGCAATCCGTACAACTCGCGGGGCTTTGGACGCGGACTGCGCGATCAGAGCCAGCTCTCCGTTAACAGAAATGCAAGGTTGTTCGAGGAAAGTGTAGGGCGCGGTATCAACCTGGGAAATTTCCCTGGTGTTTAGGTTAATCCGCCGCAAGCTGGTTTTGCCGAGTTGATTTTCAAGGAAAAAGAGTTCCCGGCTATCCGGCGACCATGCCAACGCACGCACACCCTGCACCCAGGCAGGCGGCATCAGAATGCGATCTTGCAGCAGGGTTTCAACTTCACCGCTGATAAGATGGAGAACCTTAAGTTGATCCAATTCGCCCTGGTTGCTCAACCAGGCGAGTTTGGCGCCGTCGGGCGAGAAAATCGGTTGAAAAGTGGGGGTTTCGTCTGAGCCGTCAAGCAAGGTTGGATGGCGCAGGCAGCCGGCTTCCTGGTCGAATTCTGCCATAAACAGTCTGGTGCCGTCCCAGGGCATATTCGGGTGGTTCCATTCAACCCAGGCAAGGCGCGCGCCATCTGGGCTGACGGCGGGCTGCATGTAGAAGTCCGCGCCTTGGCGCAGGATTTTGGGCCATAAATTGCCGTCAAGCGAGGCAAGCGCAAGCACATCTTTGCCTTCGTAAGTATGGACGTA
>LUZV01000015.1 GCA_001603765.1 Anaerolineales bacterium Chloro_02
AGACCGTCATTCTCGACTCGGATCTGGCGGGCATCCTGGCGCATGAGGCTGTCGGGCACACGGTGGAAGCGGATTTGGTGGAAACCGGCTCGGTGGGCGGCCCGATGTTTGGCAAACAAGTTGCCAGTGAAAAGATCAGCCTGGTGGACATCGCCCATACCGCTTTTGGCAAGCTGGCGCCGGTTCCGGTGTTTGTGGATGACGAAGGCACGCTGGCGCGCGACCAGTTGCTGATTGAAAACGGCATCCTGACCGGATACATGCACAACAAGGAGTCAGCCATAAAGTTTGGTCACACTGCCAACGGAAACGCGCGCGCTTACGACTTCTCGGATGAACCTCTCATCCGCATGCGCAACACCTGCATTTTGCCGGGGACTGACAAGCTCGAAGAGATGATCGCCTCGGTTGAAGATGGCTATTACATGACCGACATGAACAACGGTCAGGCGGATTCGACTGGTGAGTTCATGTTTGGCGTCCCGATGGGCTACGAAATTAAAAACGGAAAGCTCGGTAAGGCTATCAAAGACACAACTGTTTCAGGTGTGGCTTTTGACATCCTTAAGACTGCTGATATGGTCAGCGACACAGTTACCTGGACCAACTCAGGCATGTGCGGCAAGAAACAGATGATCCCGGTAGGCATGGGCGGACCAGCCATCAAAGTTCAGATCAATGTGGGAGGTCGGGCATGATAAAAACGTTTGAAGTGAAAGACAAAGCTCTGCTAGACGCGGCTGAGTTAATCCTGGATGAGATCAAAGCGATCGGCGCGGATGAGGGTGAAACCTGGGTGAGCCGCGGCGCTCTGACTGAACTCTATTATGAGCTTGGCAAGGTTAGCATGG
This sequence comes from Anaerolineales bacterium Chloro_02, assembly GCA_001603765.1. Classification (GTDB taxonomy): domain Bacteria; phylum Chloroflexota; class Anaerolineae; order Anaerolineales; family Anaerolineaceae; genus Mesolinea. The sequence goes on from LUZV01000015.1 coordinate 852, forward strand.
TGCGCACAGTGTTTTCGGATAAGGTCAGCATTAAATTGCTCAAAGACAAGCGCAAGGGCAGCACCACACTTAACAGTTTCAAGCCGGAAGAGATCCGTCTGGCGGTGCGAGAAGCCTGGCAGGCAGCACAGTCGGCTGCCGCGGACGAGGCGGAAGGAATCGCGGAATTGCTGGAAAACCTCAGCATCAGTGCTGGCGAGGAACAGCCCAATTTGGAGGGGATGTATGGGCAGCTCGATCAGATGCTTCAGGATGTGAGGCGTGAGTACCCAAAGATTAGCTTTGATTCGATAGGGATTGAGCACAATTTTGGCGAAAAACTCTATGCCAACACCAACGGTGTGCGCCTTTCGGAGCGCAAAGGGGTCTATCAGTTGAGCAATATGTTTGTGGCGAAGGATCAGGATAAAACCTCTTCCTTCAACTATTTTGGGACTGTCTACGAAGACCCTGCGGATAGAGTCTGTGAGGCAGGGCGCGTTCGGAGGCTGTTGGATGAATCCCAACGGCAAATTGTGACCGATCAGTTTGAAGGGAACTTTACCGGAGATCTGGTGATTACCCCAGGATGCCTTGAAAACTTTCTGTACTTCATCGCGGATATTTATCTTGAAGATGGCGCGCTGATTTCCGGCACCAGCCCCTGGAAAGACAAGATGGGCGAACAGGTTGCCAGCCCGCTGGTCAATTTCGCGTTAGCGGCTGACCAACCCGGGTTGCCGGGCGCGAGCCGGCTGAGTGGGGATGGGTACGTGGCTGAGAACATGGTCGTTATTGAGGACGGTGTGCTCAAAAACTTTAGCCTTAGCCGCTATGGTGCCAGCAAAACCGGTTTGAAGCGCTCGGCTAACAACGGCGGAACGTATGTCTTTGGCAGCGGAGAGACCCCATTGGAAGAATTAATCGTCGGGGTTGAGAAAGGTATCCTCCTGGGTCGTTTTTCTGGCGGCAGTCCAAGCCCGGCGGGAGATTTGAGCGGTGTGGCAAAGAATAGCTTCCTGATTGAAAATGGCAAGGTAACCAGCGCTTTAAGTGAGGTGATGATCTCGGGCAACCTTGGTGAGATGCTGCGCGATGTTGTGGCGGTTAGCCAGGAACGCGAGAACTCTGGTTATTGGCTCTTACCGTGGATACGGGTAAAGGGCGTGACCATTTCGGGTAAATAAACCGCGCACCGTAAGGAAGGGGCTCGCCCCCTTCCGATTGGTTGGAATGGCGCAAGGCCATTCCCTACGGGCGATGGAAGACACGGAATGGCACATGGAACCATCCGTTGGATCGTTTGGTAGGGAAGGGGCTCGCCCCCTTCCGATTGGTACGGAATGGCGCAAGGCCATTCCCTACGGGCGATGGAAAACGCGGAATGGCGCAAGGCCATTCCCTACGGGTGATGAAAGAAACGGAATGGCGCAAGGCCATTCCATACGGGTGATGGAAAACACGGAATGGCGAAAGGCGATTCCGTACGGGTGAAAAGGAGAATTAATAATGCTCAATCCTGATTTACAAAAGAAATTGCTCGCCGAGGGGCGGGAGTTTATGAAAAACGACCACAACAGCGCTTATACGGACTTTGAGTCCGACCAGAACCTGAAGCTCCCTCAACCCCCGCTGGTGAAAGAGCCGATGAGCAACCACGCTGAACTGTTACCCAGGAATTTTGAGGACCTGGAAATGGAGCAGGATTTCATCAAACTGTTGACGGAACGAAAAAGCTCGCGGGTGTACACCCAACAGCCCCTCAGCCTGCTGCAGCTCTCCTTTTTACTCTGGGCAACACAAGGCATCAAGGACATTCGCGGGAAGTCATACGCCACGCTGCGCACAGTTCCGTCTGGTGGAGCGCGCCATGCTTTTGAGACCTACCTGCTCGTGCAGCACGTGGAGGGATTGAGACCAGGCGCTTACCACTATCTGCCCATGGGGCATCAACTTGAATTCCTTCATCCGGTGGACGATTTGCCAGCGCAAATTTCAACCTCGCTTGAAGGGCAGAGCTGGGCGGCAAAAGCCAGCGTAATCTTTTATTGGAGTTTTGTGCCGTATCGCTGTGAGTGGCGCTATGGGATTTTCGCGCACAGACCTGCGCTGATGGACGCCGGGCATCTTGGTCAGAACCTTTACCTGGCGTGCGCGGCGCTGGGCTTGGGCACCTGCGCGGTTGCGGCTTTTGACCGGCAAATGTGCGATTCTCTGTTTACGCTGGATGGAGAAGAAGAATTTACCGTCTATGCCTCGCCGGTTGGAACCATCTCGCCCAAGGATCACAGTTCTGAGAAGGCTTTCTACCAATTTGTGGAGGATGAGGGGCTATAAAATATTGAGCTATTGACCGAGCCTATTGAGAGTAATGGGCGCGTGAAATGGCTTTATGAGGCATTATGTGGGTTTTGTTCGCGTTTCTTTCGGCCTTATTCGCGGGGATAACCGCGATTCTGGCCAAGTTTGGCATCAGGAAGACTGACTCTTACGTCGCGACAGCGATAAGGACTGTGTTTGTCTTGATGTTCGCATGGATGATGGTCTTTGTGGTTGGCTCGCAAGGGCAGATAAACCAAATCAGCTCCAGGAGCCTGCTGTTCCTGGTGTTTTCCGGGTTGAGCACTGGGGCTTCCTGGTTGTTCTATTTTAAGGCTCTGCAAATCGGGGATATCAACAAGGTGACCCCTATCGACAAATCCAGCCTGGTATTGACCATGCTGCTGGCTATCATTTTCCTGGGTGAGAGCGTCACCTGGCTGAAAGCGCTATGCATGGTGCTGATTGGCATTGGCACATGGCTGATGATTCAAAAGAAAGCACTCAAGATTACCCAGCCAACTGAGGTAAATACTTTAGAACCAGACAGGGCGGAGTTAACCTCCACCGTTGAACCTTCGCCTGGGGTGAGGGGTAAGCCGTGGATGCTTTATGCGATTGGTTCGGCTGTGTTCGCAGCCCTGACCTCCATCCTCGGCAAGGTGGGTATCCAGGGGGTCGAATCCAACCTCGGAACGGCCATCCGGACTATTGTCGTGTTGGTCATGGCTTGGGTAATTGTATTTATCACCCGAAAGCAAAGCACCATCAAATCCATCGACAAGCGCAGTTGGATTTTTCTTATTCTGTCGGCTGTGGCAACCGGGTCTTCCTGGTTGTGCTACTACAAAGCCCTCCAGGATGGGCCAGCCAGCGTCGTCGCGCCGATTGACAAGCTCAGCATTGTGGTGACCGTGGGACTCTCTTACCTCTTCTTCAAGGAGAAACTCTCTCGCCAGGCTTTGCTTGGTCTGGGTTTGATTGTGGTTGGGACGCTTTTACTATTGGTGTGAAACGGGATTCGATTCACGGTACAATCTTGGGATAAGAACAACGTGCATGTGGAAGGATTTGCATGGAAAGAAGAGACAAAATCAACTATTATCTAGATCTTGCTGAGATGGTCAGTCAGCGTGGTACCTGCCTGCGCAAACAGTACGGCGCGGTGATCGTCAAGAACGATGAGGTTGTCTCGACGGGTTATGCTGGCGCGCCGCGCGGCAGGGCGAACTGTATTGACCTCGGCTATTGCATCCGCGAGAAATTGCAAATTCCGCGCGGTGAGCGCTATGAGCTTTGCCGCAGCGTGCACGCGGAAGCAAACGCGATTATAAGCGCCTCAAGGGAACGGATGCTCGGCAGCTCGCTCTACCTTACTGGCATCGACTTAAAAGAAAACGGCAACTATGTCAGAAATGCCAACCCCTGCTCAATGTGCAAACGTCTGATCATCAACGCGGGGATTGACCAGGTCTTTATCCGTGATGATAAAGACAGTTTTCGCCTTATCACGGTTCAGGAGTGGGTCGACAATGACGAGTCGCTCTCTGGCGTGATGGGCTACTGAGTTTGAAAGGAACTAACTGATGAAAAAAAGAACAATAACCCGCGTGGTGCAAGGTGTACCAGCGGTGGATGGCGCTGGAGTCCGGCTAAACCGGGTTTTAGGAGGCAGCACCATCGAAGATTTTGATCCCTTTTTAATGATGGACTCTTTTGATTCGAGAAATCCTGAAGATTACATCAGGGGGTTTCCAACGCACCCACATCGCGGGATCGAAACCATCACCTATCTGATTGAGGGCGAGATCGCGCATGAGGACAGCCTTGGCAACAAAGGCTTAATCACCTCCGGCGCCAGTCAGTGGATGACTGCCGGCAGTGGGATCCTGCACCAGGAAATGCCGCTTGCGACAGAGAGACTATTGGGGCTTCAGCTCTGGCTCAACTTACCTGCCTCCGAAAAGATGACCGAACCGAAATATTTTGACATTGAACCGAAAGATATGGGTTTGGTGGAAGTAAATGGCGGCTTTGTGCGGGTGATTTCCGGCGAATACAAAGGCGTCAGAGGTGTTCGACCGCACCACATTCAAGCTACACTGCTTGACGTGCAGTTGGATGAGGGTCAGGGCATCGAGATTCCAGTGGCAGAAAATGAAACCGTTTTTGTGTTTCTGATCGCCGGAGAAGGAATGCTCGAAGGAGAAATCTTTGAAGAAAAGACCGCGCTCCTGTTGAGCGATGGTGATGTCGTGGAGGTATACGCTTTGCCAGGGGAAACCTTGCGTTTCATTCTGGCTTCAGCGCCCGCGCTGCACGAACCGGTTGCCTGGGGCGGACCGATTGTAATGAACACTCGTGAAGAGCTGGATCAGGCTTTTCGTGAGCTTAGAGAAGGCACATTTATTAAGTGAGAGAGTCGAAATGAAACAATTTGACGTTGTGGTTTTAGGCGCTGGTCCGGGCGGTTATGTGGCGGCAATTAAAGCCGCCCAGCTTGGTAAAAAGGTCGGCATTGTTGAGCGTGAACACCTGGGTGGGGTCTGCCTGAACGTGGGCTGTATTCCGTCCAAGGCGCTGTTGAGGAACGCTGAGCTGGCGCATTTACTGCGGACCAACGCGAAGGAGTTTGGCATCAGCTTTGATAACCTTCAGCTTGATTATTCTGCCGCGTTTAAGCGCAGCCGCCAAACAAGCCAACGGCTGGTTAAGGGTGTTAGCTTCCTGATGAAAAAGAATAATATCGAGGTCATCAGCGGAGAAGGAAAGCTGACTGCGCCGGGCAAGCTGAGCGTGTCGCTTACGGCTGGCGGCGAAGAAGAGGTTGAGGCGAAGGATATCATCCTGGCTACCGGCGCGCACGCTACGGTAATCCCGGGCATGGAACCTGACGGCGAGAAAATCCTGGACTACCGCAACGCGATTCTACTTGAAGCTCTGCCAAAATCCGCGGTCATCATTGGCGGAGGCGCCATCGGGATCGAGTTCGCCACCGTCTGGAGCGGCTACGGCGTGGAGGTAAGCGTGGTGGAGATGCTGCCTCACATCCTGCCCAATGAGGACGAAGAGGCGGCTGCCGAGCTGGCGAAGGCGCTGAATAAACGCGGCGTGAAGGTCTACGCCGGCACTAAAGTGAAGGGCGTGGAACGCACAGAAACCGGCACACGGGTGCTGATTGAGCGCGAAAAGGGCGAAGAAAGCCTCGAAGCTGAGGTCACACTGGTGGCTGTTGGTTTCAAAGCCAATTCCCTCGGCATCGGTTTGGAGCAGGTGGGTGTTGAAACTGATAAGCGCGGTTTTGTGATGGTGGATGAGCGCATGGCAACCAACGTCCCAGGCATTTGGGCGATTGGCGACCTGACTGGCAAGCTGCTGCTGGCGCATACCGCCTCGACCATGGGCATAATTTGCGCTGAAAACATCGCGGGTGAACAGCCGCGCAAACTTGACTACCGCATGATCCCCCGGGCGGTCTATTCCACGCCTCAGGTGGCGTCTTTTGGCTACACCGAAGCGCAGGCGAAAGAGGCTGGTTTTGCAGTGAAGGTAGGGAGGTTCAACTTCCAGGCAAACGGAAAAGCGCTTGGTTTAGGAGAGTATCAGGGATGGACGAAAATCATCACCGATGAGAAATACGGTGAGATCTTGGGCGCGGTGATTGTTGGACCGGAAGCCTCTGAATTGCTGCCGGAGCTGGTTCTGGCGCAGGTAAACGAGCTGACCGTTGAAGAAGTCGCGCGATCCGTGCACGCTCACCCAACGCTTTCTGAAGTGTTAATGGAGGCGGCAGAAGCCGCGCTTGGCGGAGCGATTCATAGTTAGTTTTTTGGCTTTCATGATTCGGCGGGGTTTCACCCGCCGAATTGCATTTAAATATTATTGTTTGTCCATGATCAAATACGAATGGGCTTAAAACAAATTTCCACAATAAGAAAAGCAACCCAATAAAAGCCGTTTTCTAATCTGAGTGACAAAATTTCCACCTGACGCGTCTTCAATTATCTGACGCTCTCCTTAGGACCGGTCCTGAAAGATTCAACCTGGCAGCGAGTTTGGGTTGATTTATTGGCACATAACTTGCTTTTGCCATTTTCGGACTCGTGATTATGCTATACTTTATTCATGAATTTTCCGGTTGGTTTTCTTTGCTTAGCAATTATTAATCTTGGTTTTCGCGGGGCGAAATAGGCGAACAACATGGCGATCGCGCTCAATCTTAATGATCAATTGGCTGTTACCATTGCCGCGTTGGGGCTGATATTCTTATTGATTAACATTTTGCGTGTCAAAAAAAGCAAGCGGGAATTCCTGGCAGCTTCAGGAAAAGAGGCAGTCGAAACTTTGGTGCACGTCTCCTCTGAGCAAGGCAAGCGGCTGGTTCTGGGATTGGGGCATTCTTTAACCTCATCTGGTATCGGTTTGAGCGGCGCCAGCGGGTTGAGCCTGCAAAAGGCGCTCTTAAAGCGATCGCTTTTTAGTGATCATCCCCTGCAATCTTTCGCGGGTGATGGATCGCTGGCTTGTTTGAGTCGGATGATCGTTCAGGGCGCTTATCGTGGTGCTGTGGCGAGCGAGCTTTTCCGCGGTTCCATCAGCCAAATGGGCGGCGTCACGCCAGTAACGGCTGTCACAAGTCTGACGAATCATATCTCAGACGGGGATAACGCGGGGCTGCTCCTGGCGGGGCAGTTTAGCCCGATGTTGGTCTTGCTGCTCGATCAGGCAGACCGCCACGACCTTCCGGTCATCACAAGTGTTCCATCTCTGAGCGGACAGGCAGCGGGGTTCTTCGGGAAATCGACTAATTTGATTGGCGAAGACGTTTTTGACCCCGCTGGCAAGCTTAACCAGAGCAAGGCAGCGCTTGCCAGCCTGAGCGCTGCTGATTGGCTGCGGATCGCCATCAGCGTCGGGTTAATTCTTGCGGCAATTCTCAGGATGGGAGGTTCACTGCCGTGAAGCGAATACTCCCTCTGATTGTTGGCGGTTTAAGCGCGCTAACTGTGCTGGCGGCGGTTTTTCTGCCTGGGCAGGGAAGCAGCGTTTTGACGGTGCTGTTGAACTGGGTGATCGTTTTGGCTGCGATAACCTTTTTGGTGGCAGTCGCCAGCCTGGCGCTTACTCACCTGAGGTTTATCATCACTGGCAAGAAAGGGTTCTTGCTGAGCCTGACGCTTTTATTCAGTTTTGCCGTGACGCTCGTGTTTGGATTCCTGCGCGGAGTTGAAGACCCTGTTTTCCTGAAATGGATCGGAGCGGTTGTCCGCCCAATTGAGAGCGCGCTGCTTGGGTTGGTGGCTCTGGTGATGATGAGCGCCGCCCTGAAGATCTTCCGCGAAAGAGGTTGGTCGGCGCTAACGGTGTCGTTTGGCGTCAGCGCGGTGGTCTTTCTGGTTTTGGGGTTGGGTTTTCTTCAGAACCTTAACTTGCCCGTGCTGAACGGGGTGATCCGCTTTGTGGAGGGGCTGCCCATGATTGGCGCGCGCGGATTGCTGATTGGAATCGCTATTGGATTGTTAATGATGGCGTTTAGAGTAATTTTTGGTATGGAGGGACCAGGAAATGACTGACGATCATCCTGTGGTCCACCTCTGCCCTGTTTGCGGCAAAGAAAACCTGCCCATGAACACGCGCTGCGTGCATTGCGGCGCGGAAATGGAGTCGCTCTTCACCTTTGACGGACTGCCTTCAACCCCGCTGGAAGACGACGAACACTCGCTGCCGGATATTATTGAAGATATCCGCAACGATCCGGCGCTGAGGACACCCGCAGAGCCTGACGAAGAGGCGGCGAGCCCAACGGAAGAAGGGCTGACAGCACAGGGCGCTGGCATAGACTCTTCGCCTGAATGGTTGAGCAAGGTGCGCCAGCGCGCCCGCGGTGAAGAGGACGCGGTTGGGGGATTGGTGAGTGGGATCAACGCCATGGACGCCCTTCGCAGCGAAGAAGGTTCGGCTGGTTTGGAAGGTGAGTTTACCGCCTGGATCAGCCGGATCCGCGAGCAAAACCAACAGGAGAACAGCTCAAGATTCCGACAGCAGCAAAATGAGGTCGAAGAACCGGGTGAAGTGCCGGAATGGCTGCAGCGGATTCGCGCCTTGCGCCTGCCAACTTATGACGGCAACACCCAAGAGTCGGAAAGCAAGAAGACTTATCCGAATGGCGTGCCTCAGGAATGGACTGACGAGGCATTGATGGAGCTGCGCCGGCAAGCCCTCGCCGAGGAAGGCGCGGAGGAAAGCGAAGAGTTACCTCAGGATGTTGCTTCGGGCGAGGAAGAGGAGCCTGCGACAGCGTTGGGGTCTGATGATTTTTCCGATGCTCCCGAGCCTGAAAGCGAACATTCGGAAGAACCCTTCCATAATATCCCCGAAGACGAAAAAAGCGCTGAGGTAAATCACCCGGACGCCACAGTTGATGAATACTTAACTGCCTCCGCGGAGCAAGCCCAAGCCGGCGCGCACGAACTGCCTGAAACAGAAGAAATGTCCATGCCGGAGGCTCTCCCGGAGGAACAGGCGGCTGAATCTCAGGGTGAAACCCAATCTGTTACGCCTGAGCCTTCAGAAAAGACGGCTGATGCTGAAGTGGACAGCGCTGAGACCCTCGCGGCGGATGATTCTGAGGCGCAGGAAAGCACTAAGCCTGACGACGCGCCTGAATTGGAACAGCCCCGCGACAGCAGCTCGGTTTTGCCGGATTTGCTTTTGCTTCGCGATCAGCAAAATCGGGCGAACTTGCTGGCGTCTTTAATTGAGCAGGAAGGACGGGAAATTGCCGGCAGGCAGCCATCCAAGCAGCTTTCTGGCAAGGGCGGGCGCATAGCAGTGGCACTGCTGCTGATCATTGGGCTGGTTGTCTCAATGCTTATCGGGCACGACGCTCCCACTGTGAGCCTTCCGATGAGCGTTCCCGCTGGCGCGCTGAACGCAAGGGTGAGCAGCCTGACTAAGGCCGACCAGGTGTTAGTGGTATTGGACTATCAGGCAGCCGCCAGCCGTGAGCTTGAAACTCTCGCGGCTCCCGTTTTAAAAACCATGCGGGCGCAAGGCGCGGAGCTGATCTTCCTGACCGCGCAGCCATCAGGGCTATTCCTGGGGCAGTCGCTTTTGGAAAAGGCAGGATTATCAGCGGACACAAAAATCGAATACCTCCCTGGGAGTTATTTAAGCCTGATTGGCTGGGCAATGAACCCGGCGGCTCCCGCTGATTTGAACCCAACACTGGCAAACAGCCAACTGGCGAAGCACAGCCTTTCATCGTTCGGTCTGATTCTCTTGATCAGCGATTCTTCCGAGAATGTGCGCGGCTGGTTGGAGCAAATTGCCCCCTGGCAGGCATCCTCCACTTTTGCCGCGGTGACCACCCAGATGGAAGCGCCGGTTCTCGCTCCGTACTTTGATTCGGGTCAGCTTGTCGGGTATGCCTTTGCCTTGGCGGACGGCTCCCCTGGAGCAGCCGCCGCTTTCAGTTTCAGGGCCTATCGTGTGGGATTGCTGCTGATGCTGGCGATGCTGGTGCTTAGCGCCATTGCCAAGGCAGACGCCGACGCGGTCCGGCGGGAAGAGGAACGAGCCAAATGAGCCTTTCTGATTTGATCGTGATGATCCTTGGCGTCGCGCTGACGATAATGGTTTTTTCTTACATTCTCGGAGATCGCCTTTTCTTTGGAATCGCTACCCATATACTCATCGGCGTCAGCGCGGGGTTCCTGACGTTGGTTACCATCCAAAAAGTCATCCTGCCTTTGCTGGTCGCGCCGCTATCTTCTCCGGCAGCTCCAGGTTTTTTGCTCGCGCTGGTACCGATGACGCTTTCGATTCTGCTGATTCTGATGCTTTTCCGGCGCGGAGTGCAGGCTGGGGCAATCCCCTTGGCATTATTGAGCGGCGTATTGGCAGCGTTAGCGATCATCGGCGTTACGCGCGGAACCCTCGCGCCGCAGCTCCTGAGCATTTTCAGCCGGTTTGACCCTGCACAGCTGATTCAGGAAGCTGAACCGCAGTGGTCAAGCCTTTTCGAGGCAATGATGATCCTGCTCGGTGTGATTTCGGTACTGTTTGTGTTCCACCACCAGGGAAAAACGAAGACTGGCGGAGTGGTTCGTCCGGTCTTCCTCGAAGGGATTGGGAGTATCGGTCAGATCTTCATTGGTATCACGTTCGGGGCGCTGTTTGTGGGGCTGTTTAGCACGGCTCTCATCGCGCTGATCAACAGTTTGTCTGACATTATCACTTTTCTTAAGCTGTGGTTTTAGAGGTCACTTTGCAAAAAACCTATCTCAGCCTTGACATCGGAAAAAGTCAGACGCAAGCCTGGCTCTTCGCTCGGCGCGACGGCTCCTGGGCGCTGCAAGGAACAGCCAGCGTCCCAACCGCCATTGACGGAGACGCATCCAATTTCCTCCTCAGCATTCAAGAGGCGCTGAAGGAGATCGAACTCCATCACAATGTCCGCCTCCTGAATGACCACGGGCAGCTTGCCGATCTCAAGCATCTGGAAGGTGCGCCGGCTGCGGTTGGGCTGAGCCTGTCGGCAGGCAAGCCAATCCGCGCCGCTTTGATCGGTCTCTCGGAGGCATACTCCATCGCGCCTTTGCGCAGATTGGTGGGTTTGTTTAATTGCGAAGTGGCGCTTGAAGTCAATCTGCAAGAAAACCTGAATTCGACTGAGCAGCTTGAACGGCTCGTAAGCAGTGAGATTGAGCTCTACCTGATCAGCGGCGGAACAAATGGCGGCGCTCAGAAAGAGCTGAAGGCAGCGATTGAGAATCTGAGGTTGGTTTACCACCTTATTCCTCGAACAGTACGCCCACAAATTATCTTTTGCGGCAACCAGGAACTGGCTGAATACGCCAGAGACGAAATTGAGGCTGGGCTGGACATGCACATCGCGAGCAACATTCAGACGGCGTTAGGCGCGGAAGACCCTTCGGTGGTGTGGAAGGCGATGCTGGCTGCCTTTGAACGCCTGCGGCTGCAGCAAATACCGGGTTTGGCGGATGCGGTCAATGAGCTGCATGCCAAAGTGATACCAAGCGATTTCTCGGCGGGCAGAATGGTGCGGTTTTTGGAGACCAGCAACAACAGCGGCAAGGGTGTACTCCTGCTGCGCTTTGACGCGGACACTGTGAGTGTGATTTCGGGGCACAACCAACGACTGAGCGGCATTAACTTCGCTCAAAAAGTGGATGAGGCGATCGTCCGAAAGGCGAGGAGTTTCTCGCATCAAGTGGCAGACCCAACGCGCTTTGCTACTTATATCTACAACCGCGCGCTATTCCCTGACTATACCGCCGCCACATTGGAGGACCTATGCTTTGAACAGGCGTTGGCGACAGCCCGCGTTTGCGAAGCGTTAAATGCCCTTCAGCAGATTGACCCTGAATTTGACTATAACGCGAGCCTGGGCTTGTTGAATGCCTGCGAGCCGATCATTCTTTCTGGGTCAGAGAGGCGGCTGGCAGCGCCGCATCAGGGCTTAATGGTGGCTCTAAACAGCATTTTGCCGCGTGGGATTACCACGTTTCTTCAAGACAGGGATCAACTTCTGACCGCGTTGGGCTCAATCGCGCCTTACGAACCTTTGCTGCCTGTGCAAGTGATGGACAAGGATGGATTTGTCAACCTGGCAACGGTCATCACCGTGGACGCGCCCGCCTCTGTTGGGCAAACCGTGCTGCAAATTGAGGTTGATGAAGGCGCGGATATGTCGAGACAGACGCATCGAATTAAGATGGGCGAGCTTAAACGCATCGAGACGATAGCGAAAGGCACCACCAACGTTTATCTGGCGCCAGAAGTTGAAAGCGACGTGGGCATGGGCATGCCGGGGCTTGGCGGATGGGTTAACGCGACCGACTCGAAAGTGGGGGTTGTGATTGACGCGCGCGGCAGACCTCTTTCACTGCCAGCAGGTGAGATTGAAAGGGCGGAAAGCCTGCATAACTGGCTGTGGGAAGTTGGAGGGTAGCCGTGCGTAAAGTGATTATTCGTTCCGGTCAGCCAATTTACAAACATGTGCGTTTACCGCTGCCTGGCACAATCCTGGTGCGGACCGGGCAGGAAGTGAAGGCTGGGGATGTTTTGGCGGAGGCAACTCTGCCAGACCAATTCCAGGTATTTGATATTGTGACTCATCTTGGAATTTCGCCAACCCGGTTGGATGAATACCTCAAACGGCTGAACGGCGAAGCGGTGCGCAAAGGAGATGTAATTGCCCAGAAACCAGGCCTGATCACCCGGATTTTCCGGGCGTCGCAAGATGGTAAGATCGTTTCACTGCGAGAAGGACGGGTGACTTTGGCGATGGGTGAGCGTAAGCTCCAGGTGAAATCACCGATCGCGGGAACGATTGTTGAGTTGATCCCTGGTTTTGGAGCGGTTGTTGGTTTATCGGGCAGCGTGATACAAGGGGTTTGGAGCAATGGGCTAAGCGCAAAAGGCGACTTTACCCGTTTGGCGTTCGATTTTAATGACCCTCAGCAAAGAGGTAACCTGCCCGAGGTGGAAGGGAAGATTGTTTTTTCAGATTCGTTGATCTCTCTGGATCGGTTTCAGGCGCTGGCTGCAAAAAAGCCAGCCGGAATTGTGCTGCCATCCCTGATGCCAGCGCTTGTCAGCCAGGCACTCGAAAGCACGGTAGCTGTGATGAGTTTGTGCGGTTTTGGAGATCAGGGAGTTGACCCAGCCAGCAGCGAATTGATGGATTCTATGCAGGGGAAAGATGTTTACTTGCTTGCCGATGAGCAAAAGCGAACCGCGGAGTTAATCCTGCCGGGTGGAGCCGGGCAGAAATCTGCCTTGTTTGATGAAGAAGCCGCATTAAAAGTGGGCAGTCTGGTGCGATTCCTCGGCGAGCCTTACCTTGGGAGTACGGGGTCTGTGGTGGAACTGCCAGAACGACCAGAACGGCTGCCAAGCGGGATAATCGCCAGGGTGGCTGTTGTTGAGCGGCAGGAAGGTTCCTTAATCCGGGTGCCTGTTACCAATATCTTACTTCTTGATGCCAACCCCTAAGGGTTGACGAGGATGATATAGTAACCTGAAACCCAACCAGTCACGCCGTTGGGCGCGATAATCTGTTCCCAGAGAATGCCTTGGTTTTTTTCTTGTTTACCCGTCAGTTGGACAACGTCACCCTTGTTGACGTAGGTCAAAATATAAGCAGCGGTTGAAGGCGCTTCGCGCACCACCAGACCGTTTTCTGAGGTGACCCGGGCACGGCTATAAACCTGAACGGTTGCAGTTGGTTCAGGGCTTGGACTGGGACTGGGGCTTAGACTAGGCTGGGCGGTTGGGCTGGGCTCTTTGGTATAAGTGGCGGTTGGAGGAGGTGTGGCTGTTGAAGGCGCGGCTGTGGCGGTATGAAAAACGACAAACGTGGGCTCGGGAGTGCTGGCTTTAAAGGCGGCGATCTGACTGCGAACCATCTCAAATATGCTGACAGTTCCACTGGAGAGAATTATCACCGAAATGATAATCCCCAATGCCTTTCGCGGCGGAAAACCGAGGAACCAAGTCGTCAGAAAGATAGCCAGCAATGCCATGCCGAGCCGTGTGAACCCGGTTAACAGCAGCGGCAGACTGCCGTTGGCTAAGGGGAGAGATGAAGCCTGACCGGCGGCAAAAAATGGCATCAACACCAGATAACCGAGCAGGATGGAGGCGATCCGGGAGAGTGTTTCGTGAAACGTGAACCAATAGGATGTCAGGGCGGCAGTGAGGATCAACACGATCCAGACAATGCTGCTCTCAGATAGGCTTGTCAGGGCTGCCCCGGTTAAGAAGTGATCCGCATGCACAGGCGCTGTACTGCGGACGATCCAGCCGGCAAAGTAAAAGCCAGCAATCGTGACAACAATCCCCACCAGAGCATTCCAGAAATGCCTGGTTGATGGCAGCGCTCCGCCATAAACCAGACTCAGCAGTGGTTTTGCCATCGGAATAGCCAGGATTCCCGCGAGTAAAATCAGGTTAGATCGGAGCAGGCTGCCAGCGATCAGCAGCAGGAGGCAGATTAACAGCTCCCAGTAATATTGCCCCAAGGGAACGGCGTGGCGTGCGATTTCACGCAGAATATCATTGATATCCCGGCTGCTCGCGCTTTCAATAACCTTGCGAAGCGAACGCCTTTGGCTGGGCGGAAGTGAATGGAGACCATCCGGTTTGGTTTCAGTTGTGGGTATGCTCATTTTGACATCCGGTATAAGAGTTTAACATCAAACTTACATCTAACAAGGATGCACGTTCCGTGCCCGCCTAAACACGCGGAAAAAAGCTTGCTCCTAAGGTTAGTTAGGCGCAGCAAGTTGGACACTCTTCCGCCTTGGCTACAGGCTTAAGGTAAAATTGGCTCATGCTGAAAAAGAGAACACACCTAATTTTGACACTGTTAGCAATCACGCTGCTCTTAGCAGCCTGCGTCAAGCCAACAAAAACACCGGTTCAGGCAGAGCCAACACTGCCAGTTGTATCTGAGGCGGCTCCAACGGCCGAACCAACCCAAAGCCCAACCGAGACGCCTGTCGTTATTCTAGATGCCGCGCTTGTGCTTTGGGCGCCCGAAAGCGTCAATCCGGATCTGGCTTTACAGCTTGAAAACAGTCTGAAAGCTTACGCGGATGCCAATGGGCTGAGCTTTGCGCGCACGCCTTCTTTGAGTGCCGCTCAGGTGACCGATAAAGTTAAGGTCATAGTGAGCGCCGCGTCCGCTGGCGAGGTCCAATCATTGGCTGCAGTGCTGCCCCAGGCGCAATTTCTGGCGGTAAACGCCGAAAGCCTTGCTCCTACTGAAAATTTAAGTGTTCTGAATGCTGACGGGGCGACGCGAGATCAGCTCAGCTTTTTAGCTGGATACGCTCTGGCGCTGGGAACAACCGACTTCCGGGTGGGGGTCCTGAGCCAGGCTGGCACGCCAGAAGGGCAAACCACGCGCGATGCTTTTGTGACTGGGGCGCGTTATCACTGCGGATTGTGCAACTCACGCTTTGTGCCGGTAGAATACTACCCCTTTACCGCTGAAATTAACGACCCAGCCAACCCGGCGGACTGGCAGGCGGCAGCTGATGCACTGCTGGCGAAAGCTGTAACCGGCATTTTTGTGCAGCCTGAAATCAGCACGCCAGAGCTGATTGCCTATCTGAATAGTAAAAATGTGACTCTGATCGGAGTTGAAGGGCAGCCGGAACTTGCCAGTATACAAAAACTGATGGGCGTGCTCAGTTCCGGATTAAAAATGGACCCCGCTCTTGATCAGCTTTTCCTGGGCGAATCGGTTGGCGCTGTGAGAGCGGGAATTGAACTAAAACAGGTCAATCGCGATTTGTTTTCTGACGGGCGTGCGATCCTTTTTGAGAGGATCAAACAGGAAATGCTGGACGGTTACATCAAAACCTTACCTTAAACGCTTTTCACATCCGAATAAGAAGCATAGACGAAGCGGATCAACCCCTCGAAAGTCAGTGGTGATACAATTGCACGGGTAATTGACCTGTTGCCACGCCCAGCAAACTTTTTAATGGAGGATCTGTGATATTGCGAAAGAAATACCTTGTCGTTATTGCGTTGATTGTTCTTGTGGGGCTGACTGGGGCGTTTGCGCTAAAACCTGGCCAGGCTACCACCGAACAAGCAAAACTGGTCGTCTTTGAATCTGTCGGAAGCAAAACCTGATGGCACTGCGCGATCTCCGGTCCGGTGATCAACCAACTTGCTCAGGAATATTCCAATCAACCCGTTGTTTTTGTCGATTATCACTTTTCAATGGCAGCACCCCCAGACTTCCTGCCTCCCCAGGCCCGCTGGGAAGTCATCCAGGCAAGCGAAGCTGGCCTCGGATTGACTTGGGCTGTCGTGGATAGTGGGCGCCTGCATCATCGGGGCGCGGAAACTACAGCGGAGGCATATAACGCTTATACCGCGATGATAAATGATGCTCTGGCGCAGCCAGCGACTGCCGAAATCCACTCCTTCTGGTGGAAAAATGGAAGCACGGTAAAAATTTCAGCAACCGTTACCAACAACAGCGCTCAGACCCTCTCAACCGCTAATAATGCCGGTGTGTACGGCATCGTTAAAGAGGTTGGCGTGCAATATGACACTTACACCACGCTCCATCCGGGTTTGAACGCGGCTAAGACTGCTATCCCAAGCTTAGCACCTGGTGAAACAGCTACCTTCGAGATCACAGTCCCGGAGATCAATCCAAGCAACTGGAACAAGGTTCAGGTGATTGTGCTGGTTGATTATCAAACTGCGCCGGACGCTGCTTATAATCAATTGCAAGCAACCATCGCAACACCTGCTATTTTGGCTCAACCGAACGATTTTGTTCACTTTCTGGATGACGACGCTGTGGAGGTGCCGGTTTTTACGACCAATATCTCCGGCGACGCAGGGCTGACCTGGCTAGCCTCGAGTAGTGAAACCTGGCTGACTTTCGATCGGACAACAGGCAGTGTTGGGGAGGCGCTTTCGCTGATCACCGATGGGAATGCCATGGTTCCAGGTTGGAACACGGCTGTTGTAACGATTAATGACAGCACGATGGTTTACTCTGTAGACCTCACGGTCAGAATTTATAAGGCAAGCCCAGGGGAAACAATCAATCGGATTTACCTTCCCAGCATCAGCCGCCCTTGATTGAAAAGGAAAGAACATGAAACATCCCCGAAAAATATCCACTCTGCTCTTGATGGCAATTCTGGTAGGTTTGATAAGTTCCGCCATGCCTTCGCCGGCGGTCGCGCAGGCCCCCGGGCCAAAAATGTCGGTGTTTGAATTGGTTACAAGCCCCACCTGACCTTACTGCACAGCTGCCGGTGCGGCAGTTGACCAACTGATCACAGAATATCCACTTTCTTCCGTTGCTTTTATCGAATGGCACTCTGGCACGCCCCAAAACCGTAAAGACATCCTTAAAGAAAGCGGCGGCGGCATCTATGTGCCCGAGGCGATGATCGACAGCGCGCATGAATTCCAAACAGGCACGGGTGATGACGCTCACGGCGAGTATAAGGGCATCGTAGATCGCTCACAGAATCGAGCAGCGAAAGCATTGCTGAGCGCGACATATTCACGCACGAGCAGCACGGTTACCATCAAAGCTACCGTCACAAATCTCAGCAGCGAGACGCTCTCTATTCAGAACAAGGCAGCGGTTCAAGCCATTGTTTATGAAGATTACCGCCAGTCGAAGACTAACCATGCCGGACGCGGTTCAGCAAAGACGGACATTTCCTATCTGCGTCCTGGTCGGTCCGAAACATTCATGATCACTGTAAATCTCACTGGCGTTGTAAATTACGATAATTTGCACTACATTGTGCTGGTAGATTACAAACCTGCCACAAAAGATACAGGCGTGTATGATCAGCTTCAGGCGGCAATCGCGGTGCCTGGGGATGTGACCCCGCCGACAGCGTTTGTGGTCAGCCCATCCTCGTTCAGCTTCGATGTCAAAACCGGCGAGACAACGACACCCTCGGGTGTGATCAACCTCAGCGGAGGCGCTGGGCAGAGCTGGACGGCTACGGTGGATCGCGACTTTGTTCAGGTCAGCCCGATATCAGGAACGGTGCCGGGGACGTTGAATGTGACAATCGATAAGGCAAAGCTCGCGATAGGCACGCAGACCGCCCTGATCCTAATCTCCGATACCGCGGGGTTATATGAACGCGCGATACTCGTGACCGTGAAGTTTTCGCTTTCGAATTTCAACGTAACGCCCACCTCAGTCACCTGGAGCTATAC
>LUZV01000016.1 GCA_001603765.1 Anaerolineales bacterium Chloro_02
GACCAATATTTATTATCATTAAGTAACATTTCCAAAGAATATTATGGCAATCGGGTTCTGAAGGACGTTACGCTGAACGTTAAACCCGGCGAAATACACGCGCTGGTAGGCGAAAACGGCGCAGGCAAATCAACCCTGATGAACATCCTGTTTGGAATGCCTGTGATTTATGCCACAGGTGGATTTCAGGGCGAGATTTTCCTTAACGGTCAAAAAGTGACCATTGACAACCCGCACGCGGCGATGGACTGCGGGATTGGGATGGTTCACCAGGAGTTCATGTTAATCCCGGAATTTACCGTCACAGAAAACATCAAGCTGGGGCGGGAAATTGGCGAGAAGGGTGGTCTTTCCAAGATGTTTGGGAATTTGCTCGAGAAATTGAATTGGACCCAGATGTCAAAAGACTCCCGCAAAGCCCTGGACAGCATCGGGATGAATATTGAAGACTATACCAAAATTGCTGGGATGCCGATTGGCTTCAAGCAGTTTGTGGAAATTGCCCGTGAAATTGATAAAAGCGGCATTAAGCTTCTTGTTTTCGATGAACCCACCGCGGTTCTGACAGAAAGTGAGGCGGAACGGCTGCTCGAAATTATGCGATTAATTGCCGATAAAGGTATTGCAATCATTTTTATTACTCATCGGCTGACCGAAGTTATGGCAGTTGCCGACAGCATGACCATCCTGCGAGACGGCGAATTTGTCGCCCGAAAGGAAGTCGGCGAAACCTCGCTGGCGAACATCGCGGAGCTCATGATCGGACGGCAGGTCGAAAAATTAGTTGAGGACGACCTATTGGGCGAGAGAGAGCTTTCAGATAAGACTATCGCGCTCGAGCTGCGCAATTATCATGTGGACATGCCAGGTGAGCGCGTGCGCGGAATGAACGTTCAAATCCGTGAAGGCGAAATCTTTGGTTTTGGCGGGTTGGCGGGGCAAGGCAAAATCGGGATCGCTAATGGCATTATGGGGCTTTTTGAGACAGAAGGAGAAGTGCTGGTTTACGGCAAACCCCTTGACCTAACAAAGCTGGGAGAGGCGCTCCGCAACGACATCGCGTTTGTTTCGGAAGACCGCCGCGGGGTTGGACTGCTGCTTGGCGAATCGATCGAAAGAAACATCACGTTTTCAGCCATGCAGGTTAAAGAAGAGTTTCTTAAGCAGTATGGACCCATCAAGATTTTGGATAAAGCTGCAGCCGACAAGCACACCAGAGATTTTATCAAGCTGCTCGATATCCGCTGCACTGGTCCGGCGCAGGCGGCTGGCAGCCTCTCGGGAGGCAATCAACAAAAAGTCTGCCTCGCTAGAGCGCTGACAATGAAGCCTAAGATTTTGATCGTTTCAGAGCCAACCCGCGGTATTGATATCGGTGCCAAAAAATTGGTATTGGAATATCTGACAAAGATCAATCGCGAGCAAGGCACCACCATTGTGATGATCAGTTCGGAACTGGTGGAGCTTAGATCACTGTGCGATCGGATCGCGATCGTCTCAGAGGGAAAGGTGTTTTCAGTGATGAAACCTGATGATTCGGACGCGGCTTACGGTCTCGCGATGGCTGGCGTCAGGGAGGAGTCGGTCTTATGAAAGCTTTGAAAACTTTTTACGACAACATCGGCTTACCAAGATTAATCATTGGTCTGTTTTTTATCTCCCTGTTAATTGCCTCGATCCTCTTAGGGCTTTCTCCGGCAGCCTTGTTCAGCGATGTTGTAAGGCGTTGGCTGATGTACGGCACCTTAGTCCTGGCGATGGTTCCGGGAATTCAGAGCGGGATTGGGCTCAATTTCGGCATCTCCCTCGGGATTTCATCGGGATTGCTGGGCGCGGTGTTAGCGATTGAAATCAGTTTTGTTAATCATTGGAACGAAACCCTCGGTGCTGGCGCTCCTTGGATGACCTTGTTCCTTGCTTTGGCGCTCGGGATTCTCTTTGCGGCAGTTTTGGGCATTTTATACGGAATGCTGCTCAACCGGGTTAAGGGGTCAGAAATGACCGTTTCAACGTATGTCGGCTTCTCGGTGATCGCCTTTATGAACATCGTTTGGCTGTCACTGGCTTTCAAGAACGGCGAATTAAGCTGGCCGCTTCAGGGTCGGGGACTGCGCAACACCGCAAGCCTCGCGGGCAGCTTTGGTGGGCTTCTGAGCAACCCAGACATGGTGCAGGCAACCCAACCCAAATGGCTTCATTGGCTTGCGTTTAAAGTTGGCGATTTTACGGTTCCGCTCGGGCTAATCCTGGTTTTCGCTCTCCTGTGTTATCTTGTTTGGCTCTTTTTCAGGAGCAAGTCGGGTATCGCGATGAGCGCCGCGGGAGAGAATCAGCTCTTCACGACAGTCAGCGGCATCAATGTTGATCGAAAACGCATTCAGGGAACTGCCATTTCAACAGTTCTTGGCGCGGTCGGCATCATCCTTTACGCTCAGACCTACGGGTTTTTGCAGTTATATAACGCGCCGCTCATGATGGGGTTTGCCAGTGTTGCCTCCATTCTGATTGGAGGGGCAACTGTGCGCAGGGCTCGCATCTCAAACGTGCTGATCGGTTCCTTGCTATTCCAGGGTATTCTTGTTACCGCCTTGCCCGTGGTCAATGAAGTCGTTGATATCGGCACCTTGCCTGAAGTTTTGAGAATCATCATCTCAAACGGCATCATTCTCTACGCGTTGTCCAAAACGAAAGGAGAAAACCAATGAGCCCAAAATCGAAACTTCTGTCAAAAGCTGGGTCATTCCTCTTCGAAAACAAAGTCATGGTCGCTTTCGCGCTGATTTGTGCCGCCGCGATTTTCCTATCAGGCAGCCCAATGACCTTCATCGTGGACGGCGTCTTTACCCGCATCACCCGTAATACCTTCACCGTTTTGGCATTGATCATTCCGGTTTTGGCTGGGTTGGGGTTGAACTTTGGCATTGTTATTGGCGCTGTGGCAGCGCAAATCGCCGTTTTCTGGGTGGTTTATTTCGGCTTCGGCGGTTTTAGCGGCATCCTTCTGACGTTCTTGATCGCGACGCCCCTGGCAGTTTTATTTGGCTACCTGGTTGGCAAGCTTTTCAACCGGATGAAAGGCGCGGAAATGATCGCCGGGCTTATCCTGGGTTATTTCGCGGATGGTCTTTATCAGCTCTTGTTCCTCGTGATCATCGGAGGGATCATCCCGGTCAAAAATCCTAAGCTCATTATCGCGGGCGGCGTTGGTGTTAAAAACACCATCGACCTAACCGGTAACCTTAAATACGCCATCGATTCTGTGCGCATGGTGGATATTATCACAGTGGTCTTTTATGCGATTCTGGCGATCACGGTCATCAAAGCCATTTTGCATCTGGTAAAAAAATATAAACTCAACCGCCAGGACGCGCTTATCTTTGGTGTGAGCGGTTTGCTCTTCGGACTTTCCTACATTCCCGTGATCGAAAGGTTCCTATCTAAAGACCGCTTGGTTTTGTTAGACGCTCTAACCATCACGCTGATTTTGCTGGCGGCGCTTCAGATTTACAAAATGGTCAGGTTGAAATTGGTAGAAAAGCAGCCCACCTCAACGCTGCTCAAACCGGCACTTATACTGGTTCTATTGGGTGTGGTTTATGGGCTGACCTTTTTGCCGGAGATCGAAAAAATCCTGCTGTTTGTAAAACTGCCCGTGTTGCCAATCTTATTAATTGCAGGTTTGTGTTGGTTCAACCAGGCAATCCTCTCCACGCGCCTCGGGCAAAATATGCGTACTGTGGGTCAGAGCCAAAGCGTGGCAATGGCTTCGGGGATCAACGTTGATCAGACGCGTGTGATCGCGATGGTGATCTCAACTGTGTTGGCAAGTTGGGGGCAGCTGATTTTCCTCCAGAATATCGGCACATTCTCGACCTATGGCGCGCACACGCAGATTGCACAGTTCGCGATCGCGGCGCTGCTGGTTGGCGGCGCATCGGTGCAGAAAGCTACTAACAAACAAGCGATCATTGGCGTGATCTTGTTCCATACGCTCTTTATCGTCGCGCCGGAAGCTGGCAAGCAATTGTTTAATAATGCCCAGATTGGTGAATACTTCCGCGTGTTTGTTTCATACGGCGTAATTGCGCTCTCCCTGGCGATGCACGCCTGGAAGACGTTCCGCAAGGAACCGCAGCGGGAGCTTGCTGAAACAAGCACCCCAGTGGATGCTTAAAGAACACGGCATCAACGTATAAATTAAAGAAGAACCGCCGCGGTCGAACAGATTGCGGCGGTCTTTCTTATTGAGTGAGGAATAGCGGAGAATAATGGGGGCTACTGCCCGCCGACGATCATCGGGAGGAAGATCTTTGGCATTACCGAAATTTGAACCCAGGCTGGGAGTGACTCCCTTTGACCATCATTTACAACAAACTGAAATGAGTCCTCGCCAATAAAACCTGCCTTAGGTGTGTAAATTAATGCAGGCGCCGTGCCGCTGAGGCTGCCGCGCGCCGGCGAGACCGTCACCTCAAAACTGAGCGGGTCTCCGTCCGGGTCCGAGCCTGCCAGGATGATGCTCAGGGGTGTGTTAATCGGAGTAAATAGCGCCTGCGGAATGGCGGTTGGCTGGCGATTGGCGGTGGTCTTAAAGAATAGGTCCAAGTCGTACACCAAGCCGGATTTCCCCGCTTTCGCATCGCAAACAAACACCTGCCATGTTCCGCGAGCGTTCAAGCCGTTATACCGATCCAGGCTGCCTTCAGTTTGAGGTCCGGCACTGCGCTTATAGGAAGGAGGAGTGAGATCATCGCGATTGCCGTCGTTTATCGGCAGCGAAGAGGCATCGTCTAACAGCAAATTGTAGTTGAGGTTCGTATCGGCGGAAGGTTCGATCAGTGTGATTGGCGAGGCGTCCATGGGTCCTTTTAGGGTCACTTTTATTTCACCGCGGGATTCATGCGCCAGCAGGACGCCGAGGTCAAGGTCTTCAATCCAGGCATCGTCGGGGAACAAATAAGAAAGGCTCACGCCCTGACCGCTGGCACAGCCGTTATCTGGCAGAGCCTGAGTGATGACCCAGCGGTACTTCCAAGACGCGCGGTTGTAAGCGTAATCCCAAACTTCGATGCTCACTTCATGAACGCCTGGGTCTTTGGGCAAGGGATTGACTCCATCTTTGGAAAAACCCAGGTTAATGTAAAAATTGCGCGCGTCGTAATTTCCCTCGGTCTTCCCTGGAAGAAAATATTGGTTGACAAAAGCTGTGTCGGAACTGCCTCCGGGAAGGGTATGAAAATCCCAGACGGTATGAGTTTCCGTGGAGCCGTCCAGTGTGAAAGTGATCCGCTGGGGAGGAAGGTAATAGACCTGACTCTTGAACAGGTCGCGCGTTTGAACATAAATGCTGTAATTTGTGCCGTAGGGAATTATGCTGCCAGTGAGCAGTGTGTTGGTGCCGGTGAAAAGCCCAACCGACTGGATTTTTGGCGCTTGTGTGTCCACATAGGTATCATCGAGAAACTCGAGCGGGTTCAGATAAACGTCACCAGCGGCTAAAATGTTGAGATGGATGTGATGAAAGTAATATCCAAAAGACCAAACCGGCCAGGTGACGATCTCACCAAGGAGGCTGTTGGCAGAAATGAAACCGCCGGTGGTGGGGTTTGCCTGATATGCCGCGAAAGCTTGATAGATGGCTGCGGGAATGGAGGGCTGAGCAATGTGGTGGTATTGCCAGACGTAGCCCTGAGGGTCGAGAATTGCCACTTCCCAATAGAGGTCGGATGGCGAACTGTAGTTTTCGATGTTCACCACCTGCCCCGAAACAGGAGTGCGCACCTGGGTGCCATCCGGCGCGAGCATGTCGATGCCGTGATGAAAATAAGCGTCGTTAGGGTATGTGGAATAGAGTTGATAAGAACTGTTGAGGTGCCCCATCTGCTCAATGGCGAAGGGCCAGCCATAGCGGGCATGCGCTCCGTTTGGATCCCCAGTGGCGATACCGGCTGAAGCAGTTTGAAGGCTGATCTCGATTTGTTCGAGGGACGGCGGCGCTATTGGCGAAGCTTGGGCGGCGCTGGGCGCCAGCAAACTGGCTGACAGGAAAATCGCGAAAGCCAGACGAGAGAGATTTTTTAAAGTGATCAGGTGGAGTGAATGCATAGAAGCGCTTTCTTTATTGCTGGATGATAGGAAAATTGTAAAACAAGATGGATGTTTTGAGGTGCAATTCAGATGAAAAAGGAGAAACAACTGAAGCTTGCCCCGGAGAAAAGAGCGGAGTTTTGTCGTAAGGTAATTCCCTTCAGAATCATAGTGACACCCCTGTAAAAAATTTAGTTTTACATTAATAATGTTATTGAGCTTGGCTGGGTGTTACTCTTTCATCCCCGCCAGGGCTTTTTGTTTTTTCCACGGCGGTAAGTCGGAATCTTCAATCACTGCCGCCCGGAGTTCAAAGATCTGGTCCCTGAGCATTGCCGCGCGCTCAAACTCAAGTTCCGCGGCGGCTGCTTTCATCTGTTTTTCCATTTCTTTCAACACCGTTTCAAGTTCACGCTGCTGCATTTTTGCTGCCAGTTCCCTGGCATTTTTGGGTGTTTCTTTTTGATCAGGGGTGATATGTATCAAACGAGAGGTGATGTCATAGACCGCTTTGGTGATGCCCACCGGCGAGATGTTGTGCTGCTTGTTGTAGGCTTCCTGTTTGGCGCGACGTCTTGATGTTTCGTCAATCGCACGCTTCATTGAATCAGTCATGCGGTCAGCATAGAGAATGACTTCTCCGTTGATATGGCGCGCGGCGCGACCAAAGGTCTGAACCAGTGAGGTGGTAGAACGCAAAAAGCCTTCTTTATCCGCGTCCAGGATGGCGACCAGCGAGACTTCGGGCAGATCGAGCCCTTCACGCAGCAGGTTGATGCCTACTACCACGTCAAACACACCTAAGCGCAAGTCGCGCAGGATGCCGACCCGTTCAAAGGTCTCGACTTCAGAATGCAGATAATGCACTTTAAAGCCGGACTCGAGCAAATAATCCGCCATATCTTCCGCCATGCGCTTGGTCAGCGTGGTCACCAGGGCGCGCTCGCCGCGGCTAACGCGCACGCGCAGTTCGGAGATCAGGTCGTCAATTTGTCCCTTGGTCGGGCGAATTTCGATTTTTGGATCCAGTAACCCAGTCGGGCGAATGACCTGGTCGACAACCTGCTCAGCTTTTTCCATCTCATAGGGACCTGGCGTCGCGCTGGTGTAGAGGGTGACGCCCATGACCTTCTCAAATTCGGGGAACTTCAACGGGCGGTTATCCAACGCCGAAGGCAGGCGGAAGCCGTAGTCTACCAAAACTTCCTTGCGAGAACGGTCGCCATTATACATGCCTCGAATTTGCGGCAGCATCATGTGCGACTCATCCAGCACCAACAGGTACCTCGAGGGCAAAAAGTCCAGCAGAGTCCAGGGCGGCGTGCCGGGCGCGCGCTGATCAATGTGGCGGGAATAATTTTCGATCCCAGCGCAGGAACCAACCTCGCGTAGCATTTCGAGATCATAGCGAGTGCGCTGTTCCAACCGCTGGGCTTCGAGCAGACGACCGCTTTGATTAAAAAATTTCAGCCGATCTTCCAGCTCAGTTTCGATATCGAGCAAGGTTTTCTCCATGCGGTTTTCTTCAGTGACATAGTGCTTGGCAGGATAGATGTCCACCTGGTCAGGGCGTTCCAGCACCTCCCCTGTGATGGGGTTGAGGCGTGTGATATCCTCAATTTCGTCGCCAAAAAAGCTGATGCGAATGGTCTCCTTTTCGCTATATGCCGGCAGCACCTCCAGTGTGTCGCCGCGCACGCGGAAGATGCCAGGCTTAACTTCCAGATCGTTACGCTGGTACTGCACGTCCACCAACTGGCGCAGGAGAGCGTTGCGGCGGTAGATCGCGCCCTTCTCGACGTGCAGGACGTTCGCGCGGTAGGCGTTAGGGTCGCCAAGACCGTAGATGGCGGAGACAGACGCGACGATAATGACGTCCTGACGGGACAACAAGGCGGTCGTGGCTGCCAGGCGCAAGCGATCGATTTCCTCGTTAATTTGGGTTTCCTTCTCGATGTAGAGATCGCGCCGTGGGATGTAGGCTTCAGGTTGATAGTAGTCGTAGTAAGAGACGAAATACTCCACCGCGTTATCGGGAAAGAAGTCCTTGTATTCGGCGTAAAGCTGGGCGGCGAGGGTTTTGTTGTGAGCCATCACCAACGTGGGCAATTGCAATTGCTGGATGACGTTCGCAACGGTGAAGGTCTTGCCCGTGCCGGTGGCGCCGAGCAGAACCTGGTGGCGATAGCCTTTCTCTATCCCCGCGACCAATTTTTCAATTGCCTCTGGCTGATCGCCAGTAGGTTGATAGGGTGCGTTGAGTTTGAATTGCATGAGGTTATTTTACTTGTTTATAAACGTGTTTGTGCGCAATGAGAGCCTAAGGCATTGGAGTTGGCGTGATCAACATGATCGGAGTAGGGAGAATTGGAACGGAAATTGGAAACACAACTTTGAAGACAAACAAGTAAGCTGCAAGCGCGAAGAGAATGCTGAAAAGCGTGCCAATTAGATAATATTCAGCGAACGCCGGGTTCTTGTTAATCCGTTCAAATCTTGCCATAGATTTTGCGGCAATTAATAACCCCATTGCGGCATATTGACCGAGGAAGGCAAACAACACAGCCAGTAGACGCTCAAGCGATCCAACCCACGCGCCAGCCCCCTCGGCTTCCAATGTGGTTTCAAAAACTTCTCCTTGTTGACTGGCGTCTCTTGCATTCACCTGCCTTTTCTGAGCAGCTTCAAGATCCTGTCTGCGGCTTTCAGCTTTGGCAGCACTTGCATATTCTCCAAAAAGGATATTGACACAGATGTTAACTGGTTTTAGGAGCAGTAAAATCAACGTCAGCCAGGGCCAAAATGAACCAGGTAAAAAAGTAAGCCATGGTCGGATTGCGACCTCAGGTGTGAGAATTGCTAGCAGCCATAAGGTGATGCCGTGCAGTGCCTGATCAGAGATAAATAAAATGGCTCTTGGCAGCTTCGTCTTTTTTAAGAACCATTTGAAGCTATCGATAAGCCAGTGGGAGGCTGCGGCAAACAAGAGTAGTTGCCATTTAACATCAGCAACCAAAAAAATGACACTTACACAAACGGTGTATATGAAAGCATGTAAGAGAAGCCAGGAGTAGTTATCCCCTTTTTTCTTTGCCAAATTTTCCCACTGAAGGTAAAAATCCCCCAACAAATGTGCACTTAAAAGAACCAAAAAAAGTAAAGCGTTATACATAACGTTTGTTGATCCTCTCTAATGATAACTCAACCTGATTGCGTGCCGACATGTATCGCTTAATGCCGCTTGATTCAAACCGCCGGGTTAACGAAGATGTCAAAATCCCGAGTTCTTCCGCGATCTGTTGATGATTAATCAGGTCAGGGTCCAGCATGTCTTTTCTCAGAATGACTTTGTAGACTTCAATTTGGGAATCTCGCCAGCCGCTAACCTGAAGGGCTGTCAATTTGAGGATTTCATTGATCAAGTCGATGGTTTCATCTTGATCTTGCGCGATAAGGTGGATATTCGCGCGCCCATAATCACAGTTTTTATGAGCAAAGTCAATTGCTTTGCGAGCATTCCAATATGCTGGGCCATCCGCGCCAAGACTTGTGGTTGGATCAATATTGGTGCTTAACCTACCAACGCCTATGCCAAATCTTAACTTAATTGGCAGCATGCCAAATGTAATTTCATCAAGGATGCGGAAAAGCCGTATGCTGCTCTTGAACACTCCCTGAAATTCATCTCCCAGGGTGATAGTAAGCTTTGAAGCCAGCAAAGCTTCATCCCGTTGGTTAATGTGTTCCAGGATACTGTGCAATTCTTGTTGAGCTCTTTTTCGATCTGGAATGGCTTTTGATTTAACCATATCTCCGATAATAGCAATCATAGGTCCTCCCAACATGAGTATAAACGATTGCAGTTCAAATTGCAAACGGAGCTATTTGCGATTCTAACCGCAATTCAAGTTGCGGTTATAGCTGCATAATCTATTAATTGCAGTTTATTCTGCAAATCCTCTGCAAAATAAAAAGACGGGCATGCGCCCGTCTCTAGTGATAATCGTTGGTTTCTAAAGATGCTTTTTTATGTTCTGCAGGACGTAGTCCCAGTTGACGATATTCTCAAGGACTTCTTCAAGATGCTTCTTGCGCAGGTTTTGGTAGTCCAGATAGTACGCGTGTTCCCAGACGTCCAGCCCAAACACAGGCGCTTTGCCGTCCTTCCAGGGGTTGTCGCCGTTTGGGGTGGCGTAGACAGCCAGCTTGCCCTGATCTACAACCAACCAAACCCAACCGCTGCCAAACTGACCGACACCTTTTTCGACGATTTGCTTTTTAAATTCCTCAACCGAACCGAAAGACTGTTTCAGAAGTTCTTCGAGCTCAGCAGGCATAACCGACTGCCCTACTGGGGCGAATTCTTCCCAGTAGATGTTGTGATTCCAGGCTTGCGCGGCGTTGTTATATAGTTTCTTTTTGGAGGGATCTTTCCCCGCAACGTCGACGATCTCTTCGAGGGTCGCGCCTTCAAGCTCGGTGCCTTTCACCAGGTCTTTGGTGGTGTCGTAATAAGCTTTATGATGTTTTCCGTAGTGGTATTCAATGGTCTTTTCTGAAATAACCGGAGCCAAAGCGTCTTTGGCATAGGGCAATTCAGGGAGTTCTAGGGGAGTTTTCATCCATTCAGGTTTTTGTGTCATTTCGTTCTCAACTTTCATTTTGTTTATTAGTTAACCACATTATAAAAAATACCCGTCGCAAATCCGAGTCAATGTACAAGGTGAGAACCAGGAATGAACTACTCCCCGATGATTTTTATCAGA
>LUZV01000192.1 GCA_001603765.1 Anaerolineales bacterium Chloro_02
GTCCGGGGAGGTGTTGCCTTCGGAGTTGATCAACAGCACCTGTGAATCTCGGTTTAAACCCATCGCCTCGCGCAAGTCGCGGGCGCCTTCATATTCCATCGTATACATCAGAGCCCCCAGCGTAACCGCGCCCGATTCGCCGGACACGATCAAGGGGTCATCCGGCAGCGGCACAGAGTAGACCCGCATCCCTTTTGCCGCCACATAATCCGGGCATTTGGCAAAATAATCCGCGCAGTTATACAGCACTTCCCAAGCCAGTGGGTTCGGGTCGCCGCAAGCTAAACCAGCCATAATCGTATCCAGCGCGCCGGTGACACTATGAGGCTTGCCGTCGCCGATACGCATCGATTCATATAAACAGGAGGCCTTGGTTGGTTCCACCACTAACGAAAGTGGGACGTTGTCCTCAAAAAGGACGGAATAATAACCAATCGCAGCCGCGGCGAGCGAACCAACACCCGCCTGAACTAATAAATGGGAAGGACGGCGGATACCCTGAGCGGCAAATTGCTCCTGAGCCTCAACAAACATGGTGGCATAGCCCTGCATGATCCATTTTGGCACCGACTCGTACCCTTCCCAGGAGGTGTCAGAGATCACCTCCCAGCCATTTTTCTCAGCATCGATGGTAACCTGGCGCACCGCGTCGTCGTAGTTGCCGTCTACCACTACCACATGTCCACCCTGGCGCTGAATGCCGCGGATGCGTTCCCGTGTGGTCAGGGAGTGGACGTAAATGACTGATGGGAACCCCATTTTACTAGCAGCCCAGGCGACGCCCGTACCGTGATTGCCGTCGGTGGCGGTCGCAAAGGTGGGGTGACCAAGTTTTTCGCGCCGCCCGCCTTCAAGGTGCAGCAGATCGCGCAGAGTAAGCTCCTGATCGTCGAAGCCGCCGCGCTGCAGCAGTTTTTTATAAATCGCGTAAGCCCCGCCAAGCACCTTAAATGAGTTCAACGAAAGCCTTGCTGATTCATCTTTGACCCAAATCCCACCGACTCCCAGCCGCTGCGCCAGGCGCGGCAAACTCTTCAGCGGGCTCATGCGATAGCCGGGAATATCACTGTGGAGACGGCGTACTTGTTGCGGCAAACCAGCCGGAAAAAGTTCGGCTGCTAATTTAGATTTCGGGTTTTCGAGCGCGTGTTTATTTTCTAACCATTCAATTGGTTTTTCTGTCATACTGACCTCAATAGGGTTTTATTTGCCTGTCTATCTTATCATAGGGTAAAAGCTGAAAGGCGGTTGATTTGAGCGGGCTAATCTTGCCTGAGCGCGCCGTCAATCCAGCGCCACTGTTCTGCGTGGTCCCTGATCCCCAGCAGTTTTTCCAGTAATTTGCTAAACTGAGCGGGATCTCCGCTGGTGAGGTAGCGGTGAGATGGCGCGTGGTCTGAATTTTTTAGCAGGTCGTGCTGAGCTAAAACCCGCGCTGTCTGCCGCGCGATCGCGGGCGCCGGATCGATGACGCGCACGCCCTCCCCGGATATTTGCTGGATCAGAGGAATGACGAAGGGGAAATGCGTGCAGCCCATCACGAGCGTGTCAACTCCTTCGGCAAGCATCGGCTCCAGAGCTTGCTCGAGGATCCGCCGGGTTTTGGGTGTTGCCAGATAACCGCGCTCAATTTGCTTCACAAGACCCGGGCAGGTTGCCTGGAAGATCTGGACATCTTTGGCAAACCGCTCCACCACAGAAGCGTAAAGTTCGCCGTGGAAGGTGGATGGGGTCGCCAAAACGCCCACCTTGCCGCTCAGGGTTTGTTCCGCCGCGGGCTTCACTGCTGGTTCCATACCGACGAAGGGAAAGTCGGGGTAGAGCGGGCGCAGGTATTTTAGGGCGGCAGCCGATGCCGTATTGCAGGCAATCACAATCAACTTAGCACCCTCCGCCATAAGCATGCGGGTAACACCTTCCGCGAGCTCGCGCACTTCCTCGAGTGGGCGTTCGCCATAGGGCACCTTTGCCTGGTCCGCGAAGTAGATTGTTGATTCGCCGGGCAGTTGGCTGAAAATGGCGCGCAGCACAGAAAGCCCGCCAACCCCAGAGTCGTAAACGCCTATCGGGGCGTCGCTTTTTTTCATGCGCTTATTTTAACACGCTGCCGCTTGCTTCTACCAACGCGCTAAACATTCGCCGCATCGGTTCATACTCCTGCAGCCACTCAGGATGCCACTGCACGGTCACCACAAAACGCTTGTCGGGCATCTCCAACGCTTCGATCACGCCGTCTGGCGCGACAGCCGACACCATAAGCCCCTTACCCACGTGCTTCACAGACTGGTGATGCAGGCTGTTCACACCCAACTCCGTGCCGCCCAATATGCCTGCCAGCTGGCTGTTTTCTGCCACACGAACTGGATGTGCCAGTCGGTTGCGCTTATAGTAGGGCCACCACCTGTGATCTTCCGCCTCAGGGAGCATGCTCGGGATATCCACCACCAAATCGCCGCCCATAGCCACGTTTAACACCTGCTGTCCGCGGCAAATCCCCAGCAGCGCTTTATCCATCTCCACCACTTCCCTGCAGAGCGCCAGTTCAAATTCGTCCCGTTCGCGGTCAATCCCGCCGATAGTTGGGTGCATCTCAGCGTCAAAATAGTCCGGATGGATATCTCCGCCGCCGGAGACCAAAAACCCGTCAAACTCGCGCACCACCTCAGGGATCTGCTCCAACGGCAGGGCGGACGGCAAGAGATAAGGTCTGCCTCCGGCTGCCAGGATGGCTCGCACCAGCTCTTCCCTTGAGGAATAAGCCGGGCTGCTGCCGGGTTTTTGGATGCGAAAGGCTGCGAGGGCGATGCGTGGTGGGGTCATTTGGTTCTCCTTATTGTTAAACGCAAAAGCCTTCCCGTTGAACAGTAGAACGGTGAAGGCTTTTAAAGTGCAAACGAGGCGCGCGGTTTAGAAGCGCTGTTTCAGGCGAGCGCTCTTGCCGGTGCGTTCGCGCAGGAAGTACAGACGAGCGCGGCGGACCTTATTGTGGCGTTCCACCACAACCTTGGCAACACGAGGCGAATTGAAGAGGAAGGTGCGCTCTACGCCGATTCCATTGCTGGCGACACGCCGCACAGTGAAAGTGCCGTCATTCGCGTTGCCGCGCACGTAAAGCACCACACCCTTAAATTCCTGGATACGTTCGCGATCGCCTTCTTTAATAATCGTGTGCACGCTGACGTTATCGCCAGGGAACAGGTCTGGAATATTGGCGTTCTTCTCGGCTTCAACAGATTTCAACAACTCTGTATGGTTCATAATAACTTCCCTTCAAGTACTAACATAAGATAAGCGCCTCAACCTGCTCGAGACGCGGAGAGAAAGTATATCACAATAACCTGCAAAATTGTCAAGCTTAAAAGACATAAACCTGAATTTGGAGGGTGCCATGGATAGCTGACTGCCTCTGCAAGGATGGATATTAATGAAACGCTTATCCAGTGGCGCGGACAATTTTTTGACAACTCCGGTTTGCGACGCTACAATAAAATTAATTGAAAAACATTATCAATAAGGGCAGAATGAACTGGCAGGAAGTTTTATCAGAAAATGGATATAGGGTTTCGGAGCCGCGCAGATTGGTGATGCAGCTGCTTGAAAACAGCAGTCAGCCCCTGACCCCGCTTCAAATTTATTCCGCGCTCCTGCAATCGGGGAATACGCTTGGCATGGTAAGCGTGTACCGCGCGCTGGAGCTATTAACCGAGCTTTGTTTGGTTTGTCTGGTTTATAACTCAGATGGGAGCCCGGGTTATGTGCTCGGAATGGGCGGGCATCATCATCACATCCTTTGCCAAAGTTGCCACAAAGCAGCTTCCTTCGCTGGCTCCGAAGACCTGAGCGCGTTGATCGAAAAGGTTGAGGCGGACACAAACTACAGAGTAAAGGACCACCTGCTTCAGCTTTATGGGATTTGTCCCGCGTGCCAGGAGAAACAATCGGTTCGCCAGGAGGGAAATTGAGAAAACTTTTGTTGATCGGTGTTGTCTTGCTGCTTGTGTTGATAGCTTGCAATGGAGCAGCCAAACAGACCAACCCAGCAAAACTTGGGATTAGCGTCAGCATCCTGCCGCAACAGTGGTTTGTGGACAGAATCGGTGGCGACCGGGTGAACACCCAGGCGATGGTCGGAAGCGGCGATGACCCGCATACCTATGAGCCAACCCCGCAGCAGATGACCAACCTGGCAAGTTCAAAACTTTACTTCACCGTCGGTGTGGAGTTTGAAGAGGTTTGGCTGCCGCGCTTTGAATCGGCAAACCCAGGGCTGATGGTGGTGGATTCCGCCGCCGGCATCGAACGCATCGCCGCGCTCAACGAGCACAGCTACTCTGAGAGCGGCACCCCACACACCGGGGCTGAGACCGACCCGCATATCTGGTTTTCCCCATCTCGAATGAAACAAATGGCGGGCAATATGGTTGAGGCGATGGCGTCCGCGGATCCACAAAACGCCGATTTTTATCGTTCTAATTACAACTCACTCCTGACGGAGATCGAAGAGGTGGATGAGCAAATGCGCCAACAGTTGGATGGCTCAGCGCGGAAAACTTTCATGGTGGTGCATCCCGCCTGGGGCTATGTCGCGGCGGATTACGGGCTGCGAATGCTGGCGGTGGAAATTGGCGGCAGTGAGCCAGCGCCTGAGACCCTGGCGCGGATCGTCGAGCTCGCTCAGAAGTATCAGATCAACACCCTGGTGGTCGAAAAAGGCAGCAACATCCGCCTTGCGACCTCGATCACCAAACAGGCGGGCATTCCAAATGTGGTGGAATGGGATCCAATGGCATACGATTGGCCAGCGGCAATGAGAATGATTGCCGAAACCCTTCACCGCGCGTTAAATTAGGAGCACTTTTGGTTAAACAAACTGTAATTGAATTGGAAGACGTCTGGGCTGGCTACGAAAGCGATCGGGTATTGGAATCGGTCAATTTTAAGATGGAGGCCGGCGATTATGTTGGGTTGATTGGACCCAACGGAGGCGGAAAAACGACACTGATCAAGGTCATCCTTGGCTTACTTAAGCCCGAACGGGGTACTGTGAGGGTGATGGGCTTGAGCGCTGAAAAAGGGCGGCACTTTATTGGCTACGTGCCGCAGATCCAGCAGGATGACAAAGCTTTTCCGATCCGGGTTTGGGATGTTGTGAGCATGGGCAGGCTTAAACCGAACCTCCTGCAAAACCTGCTGCTCAGTGAGGTGGATAAAGCCGCCATTGAGCGCTCGCTGAGGCAAATGGACATCCTGGACCTGGCGAAACGCCCCATCAATGAGCTTTCTGGCGGGCAGCGGCAGAGAGTGACGATCGCGCGCGCTTTGGCTTCGGACCCAAAAATCTTGCTCCTCGATGAGCCAACCTCCAGCGTGGATTCGCGCTCCAGTTCGCAGCTTTATGATTTGCTGGCGGAATTGAACCAAACCATCTCAATCTTATTGATCTCGCATGACCTGACTGCGATCTCAACTTACGTCAAGACCATTGGCTGTGTAAATCGGAGACTGGTTTATAGCGGACAAAAGGAAATTACAACCGAAATGCTGGAAACCGCCTATGACTGCCCTATTGACCTGGTGGCGCATGGGTTGCCTCACAGAGTCTTGCCTCATCATTACGAAGAAAATAACCATGATTGAATTTTTCCAAAATGTTTTTGCTTATGAATTTATGCGCAACGCGCTTTTTGCCAGCTTGCTGGTAGGGGTGGCGTGCGGCGTAATTGGCACGCTGGTGGTGCTCAACCGCATCGTCTTTTTGGGCGGCGGGATCGCGCATGCGGCATACGGCGGCATTGGCTTGGCGTACTACTTCGGTCAGGATCCCTTGCTTGGCGCGATCTTCTTCAGCATCCTTTCCTCACTGGGCATGGGCGCGGTGCACCTGCGCACTAAAGCCCGCTCAGATACGCTCATCGGAGTCATGTGGTCAATCGGAATGGCGGTTGGGATCATCTTCGTCAGCCTGACGCCAGGCTTCAAGGCGGATCTGATGAGTTATTTGTTTGGCAGCCTTTTGGCAGTATCCGCGGAAGACTTGCGGGTCATGGCGATCGTAGCGCTTTTGGTGATTGTGTTTGTGTCCCTGTTTTTCCGGAGTTTACAGGCAATTTCCTTTGATGAAACCTTCTCAACTGTGCGTAACCTGCCGGTTGAGGCTTTGTATCTGCTGATGCTGTTGATGATTGGGCTGACGGTGGTGGTGGCAATGCGCGTGGTTGGGTTGATTTTGGTGATTGCCATGCTAACAATCCCGCCGGCGGTTGCCAACCTCTTTTGGAAGGACATGAAAGGCATGATGCTGCTTTCTGTGGGGCTTGGATGGCTGTTTTCTTTTGTTGGATTAGCCGCTGCTTTCGCTCTCAACCTGCAGGCGGGCCCTGTTATCATCCTGGTGGCTTCAGTCAGTTACATTCTAGCTGCGGCAATTAAAAAGCTGACAGCCCATGCATCGTAGTGACAAATGTCATAAATTTTTCAACGACATAGAACCTTTAGGAAGTTAAAGTGTTTTTATGATTAGAGAGTAAAATTTAGATAGATATGGGACTCAAAGCCTTTCTTGAGGATTCTGCCGCGATCAATACCGGTTTATGGCTCGGTAAGACCTTTTCACTTGCGAGTCTGAACAGGCTGGCTGATTTCATCAGTTCAGGGTTGGCATTAAGGCAAAACAGCCCGATGATCCGCAATATTAAGGCGAACCAGTGGGTGATTTCGGGCGAAAAACTGAATCAGTCGCAACTGAAAGATCGCGCCCGGGAAACAACTCGCTTTGTCGTTTCTTCGCTGGGTGAATATTTTTACTACTACCAGCACCCAGAAGAGGGGAAAAAGAAACTCATCCTTTCTCCAACTGCCGAAGAAGCTCTGCGGGATATCGTTGATAAAAGGATTCCAACGATATTACTCGGACCCCACCTGGGGAATTTTGATCTTTTTGGGATGTCGCTGACGTGGATGGGCGTGCGTCCGTACGTGTTGTCTTATCCCACTCCGAATAATGCATACAAAGCCCAAAACAAAATGCGCGCTGCGGTCGGTATGAATATACATCCAATCTCCTTTTCCACGTTCAGGGAAGCGAAAAAGGCTCTAAAAGATGGCTACTGCGTTGTGACCGGGCTCGACAGACCCCTTCCGGAAGGGGAAGACGCCAAATATCGCCCTCGTTTTTTTGGGCGGGAAGCGGCGCTTCCGGTGTTTTACGCCCGCATGGCGCTTGAGACGAATGCTGCTGTGAGAGTGGGCTGCGGAGTGAGCCAGCCAAACGGGGATTATTTTATTGATATTACCGAACCGATCCCGATGGAAAAACGGGATGATTTGATTGAAGAAAATGTGCTTAATGTTGAACGAGTTTTAAAGGCAACTGAAAACTTCATCGGGGCGGCTCAGACACAATGGTGCATGTTCCACCCGGTCTGGCCTGAGGTCAATTCAATAATTGAACAACTTAAATAAGAGGTGATTATGGCAAAGAAAATTCGAACTGAAAAAGACAAGCGCACCAATGACATTCTTCTTGGTCCGCTTGAAAGACCCGCTCTGGCTTTCTTTGCGAAGAATATGCCCGCTTGGGTCAACTCTGATATGCTGACTTTGGTTGGCTTGTTTGGCTCGGTGTTGACTGGGGTTTCTTACGCCCTCGTTGGTTTATCGAGCGCGAAGAGTAACCCTTGGTTAATCGTTGCCAGTTTGGGCTTCATCATCAACTGGTTTGGCGATAGCATGGATGGAACCCTGGCGCGCTACCGCAACATGTCGCGCCCCAATTACGGCTATTACACTGACCACGCGATTGATGGGATCACCGCTCTGTTGATTTTTGGCGGCATTGGCCTCTCGGGTCTTGCCCGTTTTGACGTAACGATGATTACGCTCACCTGCTATATGATGCTGATGATGCAAGTCTTTTTGAAGACACACGCGACAGGCGTTTTTGAGATGACCAGCATCAAGATAGGCCCAACAGAGGTGCGCCTGATCGCGATCATTCTGAACACGATTGTGTTCTTCACCGGTCCGGGCAAAACCTTGTTTGAGTTGCAGGTCGCCTCCCAGATGATTCCGGTCAACACAGGCACGCTTGTGATTGCGTTTTTTGGTGTGCTCTTCCTGACATACTACATCTATCAGGTCATCCGCACTGGGAGCCAACTGGCGTATGAAGACGGTGAAGCGCTTAAGCGCCGCAAAGAAGCCGAACAAAAGACGGGCGATACGGATATTAAGCTGACGAAGTCTGAGCTTAAAGCGGTCAAGAAGGCAAGGAAACAAGCAAAGGATGTGAAAGATACGCCATCGGGTTGGGCGGCTTGAACTGTTAGGAGATCATTGAGCCAGAATCAAAAGGCAGCTTTTTGCTGCCTTTTTTTGTTTCGTTAACGTGCGCTGGCGCGCTGGCGTATGGCGGCAACCGCGGGAGCCAATGCTTCAAGCTCGGGCTGCCGGTGACCGAATTGGGACGCGATGAATTGCGGTAGCTCAAGGCTGCCGAGCCCGGTGGCAGCGGCGGCGGATGAGCGCAGAGTCGCTAAAAATGTTGGGGATGCCAGCGAGAAGGGATAACCGATGATAATCTGCCTGGGTCTCAGCAGATGAATTAGCGGCGCCAGATGCGCGCTGAGTAATTGGGCGCAGTTTTCGATTAGCTCGATGGCGTAAGGATCACTTTCAGCAGCAGCTTGCAGCACGTTGAAACCAGTTGTGGCGAGGTCCCAGTGAGACGGCTGGCTCTGCAATGCCTGGGAAGCCAAACCGCTCACGCTCAGATAATCATTGAGGGTTAGCAAGCGGTTGAGCCGTGGATCGATCTGGTCTGAAATGAATAACTTGCCTATCGCGCCGGCGTTTCCTCCCGGGCTTTGATAGATTACCCCATTGAGAGAGAAGCTCGCGCGCAGCTGTGGGTTGAAATTCAGGTAGATTTGCGTGCCGCTGGTATCAGACGCGCTAAAAAGGATTTCAGCAAGTAAACCAGCCGACTGACGCGATTCGATGAAAACGGGCAGATTGAAGCGCAGCCCAAGCTGAGATTTGAGCGGCTCCGACCGCCATTCTGCAAAGTCCGGAGAGCTTTCCAGCAGACCTGTTTGGGGGTCGTAATTGCCAGTGATGGAGACTGAAACGCAGTCCGGCAGGGGCAGGCGCTGAGCGCGCGTGATCATCAACAGACGGTCAGCGTTAGCTGTAATTAGGTCGAGAACGCTTTGAAAGCTTCTGACCTCTGGCATAGGCAAGGACAGCCTTTCGTGGACCATGCCGGAGGGGCTGCCGTAAACAATCAGCAGCCGGTCGCCATCCAGGTTGAGACCGAGAATGCTGTTTGCGGAAGTGAGAGCGTTTTCGGAGATCGGCATGGTGATGGAATTATAACCTTTCGACTGGCGACTGCGTGGATTTTAATCAGCAGAGATCGCTCGTGTTGCCTAAATTGATGTATCGAAACAAAATGGGCAGGGTTTATCACCAAAAGTCCGGTTGACAGAAGTCAGCGGCTGAGTATAATAGACAAATAAATAATATCCGTCTATAATTGGACACGGATTAATAAAGTGTAACAGGTGACCCATGGCAAGAAAAGACGACCGACGCATCCAACGAACCCGCAAAGCTTTGCGAGACGCTCTGCATAGCCTGGTGCTTGACCGCGGCTACGATGATCTGAGCGTGCAGGATATCACCGACAAGGCAAATCTGGGGCGCGCAACCTTTTATTTACATTACCGTGAAAAAGACGAGCTGCTTGAGGACCTTCTGCGGGAACTGTCGGACAATTTCAATCAGCGATATGGCGGCAAAGTTCGCTTTTCCGACCGCAAAATTGTTCAGGCAATGTTTGAATATGCTGAAAATTATTACGATTTTTACCGAATTATGATGATTGGCAAGGGCGGTGTGATCGGGATACGCAAATTGCAGGTGATCATTCGAGAGACGTACACGGTTTTTCTTAACAGCCTCGAGGAATCGGTCGGCGGTAAGTTTGCTGTTCCACGGGATTTTCTGGACAACTTTCAGGCAGGCTCCTTGATGAGCATCGTATTTTGGTGGCTGGAGCAGGATATGCCTTACCCGCCGGCTGAAATGGCAGATATGGTTCTGGCGCTTGCATCGCCAACGCGGTTGCCCATGATCAAGCCCGATGAAGAAAAAGAAATCGCAAAACAAAATCCAAAGAATAAGAAGGAAAAGACTCCCCCAATGGCGGATATTGAGCAAAATGCGGCGGATATAGCGCCGCAGAGCGAGACCGATGAGGGGCTTGCTGATAAACAAGCTGAGGGTGAAGAGAGAGACCAAAGATGAAAATTTTAATGGTGTATCCGGAATTTCCAGATACGTTCTGGAGCTTTAAACACGCGCTGCGATTTGTCCGGAAAAAATCTTCCTCGCCGCCTCTGGGGCTGCTAACGATTGCCGGCATGCTGCCTGGGACGACTGAGAAAAAACTGATCGACATGAACATCATGCCGCTAAAGGACAAAGATATCCTCTGGGCGGATATCGTCCTCATTAGCGCGATGAATGTGCAGCGCAAATCAGTGAATGAAGTAATCTCACGGGTGAAGGCTCATGGCAAGCCGATTGCGGCAGGTGGACCGCTGTTTACAATGGAGAAAGACTCCTTCCCGGAAGTTGACTACCTGATCTTGAATGAGGGCGAAATCACCTTTCCGCTGTTCCTGCGCGACCTGGCGATTGGCGAGCCAAAGCGAGTGTATGAAACTGATGAATACGCGGACATCCGCATAACTCCAATGACGGACTGGGGCTTGCTGAATCTGAAAAAGTACGACTCGATGAGTTTGCAATACACCCGGGGCTGCCCATTCAATTGTGATTTTTGCAACGTGACCTCGCTCCTGGGGCACAAAATGCGCCTGAAAAGCTCAAAACAGTTCATTGAAGAACTGGATGAACTATATAAACGCGGCTGGCGGCGCAACGTGTTTATTGTGGATGACAATTTTATTGGCAACAAGCGTGCCCTCAAAGAAGATCTCCTTCCGGCGCTGATTGAATGGCGTAAAGGCAAAAAAGGCTGTTTGTTTATAACGGAAGCCAGCGTGAACCTGGCGGATGATGATGATTTAATTGAGATGATGGTGCAGGCTGGTTTTACACAGGTGTTCATTGGCATCGAGACACCGGACGAAGGGAGCCTGGCGGAATGCGGCAAGAGCCAAAACCGCAACCGCGACCTGGTCAGCAACATTAAAAAGCTTCAGCGATACGGGCTGCAGGTGATGGGCGGATTCATCGTTGGTTTTGACAGCGACGATGAAAGCATCTTCCAGCGGCAGGTAGAATTCATTCAAAAAAGCGGTATCGTTACCGCCATGGTGGGCTTGCTGCAAGCGCCGACCGGCACAGCGCTCTATCAGCGCATGCTGCGGGAAGGAAGACTGAGCAAAGGTGATTATTCGGGGGATAATGTGGACGGCGAGAGCAATATTCAGCCGGTAATGGATGCTGGCAGACTTAAAGAGGGCTATCGCAGTGTGTTGGAAGGGATTTATTCCGCCAAGGCGTTTACCGAGCGGACGATTACCTTCCTGAAGACCTACAAGCCGCGCCGCCATGCGGTCACGCTTGAATTTCAGGAAGTAATGGCGCTGTTCCGGTCAATCTGGAAGATTGGGATCCTGAGCCCTGAACGAAAGTACTACTGGAAACTGTTCTTTTGGCCTTTGAGAAATGACATTTCCAAGTTTCCGTTGGCAATTACCTTCTCAATCTACGGGTACCACTTCCGGAAAGTGAACGAATTGCACGTTTCAGCCTGAGGTTCAGAGGAATATTTTTGAATGGTCGTGAAACAGCACGACCATTTGTTATTTCAAAGCCCGCGTGCGGCTGCTTACGAAAACAAACTGTTGGTTTTCGCAAAGGCAGGGTAAGACACCTGCTGATTGAGTGCCGGGCATGCTATAATTGAGCCGATGCTCGCAACCACACGAACTATGCCTCTAATCGTCGCCCATCGGGGAGATTCGGCAAACGCGCCTGAAAACACGCTTGCCGCTTTCCGGC
>LUZV01000017.1 GCA_001603765.1 Anaerolineales bacterium Chloro_02
TCGGGTGCCAACGATCGCCACAGCGAGGTCGTCTTCCTTGGTGATGCTCCCTTTGAAGTACAAAACCGGCGGGGGTTGGGAGATTTCTTTCAGATACCGCGGGTAGCTGTCATCCAGCCAGGTTAAGAATGAGATTCCTTTTGTTTTAAGTTCATCAGGCAGTGTTTCGGGGTTCAGGTTTTTTTGCTTTTCAAGGATATCCGCGACGTTCTTTTCGGATAAGCCAGCAGCCAGCAGCTCGGGAGCCTCAGCCTGCCAGGCGCGGCTGAGATCGCCAAAAAAAGATAACAGTTTCCGGAATCTGACCGCTCCAATCCCCCGCACATAACTGAAAGCCAGCCAAAACCCGGCCTCCTCCATTATCCCCTCAAGCCTTCTAACAGGCGCACATCCATGCGTTTTTGCTCAAGGTCAATCTTCAGGATTACCTCAGGGATTGCCGGCACTAACAACTCCTGACCATCTGGCTGGTCGATGATGTACACTTCGTTGGCGCCGGTTTCCATGATGGCACCCAATACGCCCAGATCTTCATCGCCTTCCCAGACACGCATTCCAATTAATTGATGGTGGTAATATTGCCCCTCAGGCAGGGCGGGCAAGTCCTTGACCGAGGTAAAAACATCCAGCCCAGCGAACGGCTTGACGCTTTCGGGGGACTCAAAACCTTCCAGTTTAATCAGCAGCAAATTGTGCTTCCAGCGCGTACCAACAATCTTGTGCTGCTTGTAATCCGCGCCAATATAGACAGATTTACCTCGCCGGATACGCTCCGGGAAGTCCGTGATGACACGCATGCTGATTTCCCCATGGATGCCGTGAGACTTCTGCAGTTTTCCAATTAATAGATAAGCAGGCTCGATCGACTCGATGGAGCCTGCTGCATTTTGGTTCTGAGATGCCATATCAGGCATTAACCCAAATCGACCACGTCCATGGTGACTTGCTTGCCGCTGCGAGCTGCCACAACTTTCAGAATTGACCTGAAAGCGTTTGCCACTCGCCCGTGTTTGCCAATCACCCGACCTATATCAGCCTTCCCTACCTGCAGGTCGAGCTGTATGGTATTCCCATTTCGGTACTCCTCAACAAAAACCTGTTGCGGATCATCCACAATGGATTTCGCGAGGAACTCCAGCAAGGCTTGCAGCTTGGACTCTTTCATCGATTGCCTCGTTATGCTTTGGCAGGATGAGTGGTTTTGGGTTTCGCGGTCAGACTGGTGTAGACTGTCGCGGCTTCAGCCAGCAGAGCGTCTTTATCTTCCCCAGCTTTAAAACGGGCGAAACGATCATCCAGTTTAACGATTTTGAATAATTTCTGCACAGATTCAGAAGGTTGAGCGCCAACGCTCAGCCAATGATAAATGCGTTCTTCTTCAAAAACGATCGTTCCGGGTTCAGTACGAGGATTGTACTGACCCACGATTTCAATAAAACGCCCGTCACGAGGGCTTTCTTTGTCTGCCACAATAACGCGATATTGAGGCTGATGGGCTGAACCCACCCGACGTAAACGAATACGTACCATTTAAGCTAATACTCCTTAACCTTTAACTTTTTCTTCCTGGCTCTTTCAAAGGCTGAGA
Source organism: Anaerolineales bacterium Chloro_02 (assembly GCA_001603765.1). GTDB lineage: Bacteria > Chloroflexota > Anaerolineae > Anaerolineales > Anaerolineaceae > Mesolinea. Next base: position 1,589 of record LUZV01000017.1, read on the forward strand.
GAATGCTGAAGGGGCATTTCCTTCTTCTATGCTCAGGACTAACCGAATAACCTATTAATATTACCACGTCCTCCAGGTTTTTGGAACTTTTTCATTAAAGTTTGTATGTCCCGGAATTGCTTCATTAGCTTGTTTACATCCTGCACGTCTTTGCCGCAACCAGCTGCGATTCTGCGCCGCCGGCTTGCGTTCAGGATGCGAGGGTCTCTTCTCTCTTTTGGCGTCATCGAGTTGATGATCGCCTCAACGGTTTTGAGTTGGTCCTCGGCTTCATTTGGATCCACCGCCTTTGCCACCGTACCAAACTGCCCCGGCAACATCCCCAATACTTGCGATATCGGACCCATCTTTTTGATCTGCCGCAATTGATTGGCAAAATCTTCAAGGGTGAACTGCCCGGTCATGATCCGTTGGGCCTCTTTCGCGTCCATCTGGCCGGCATAAGTAGCCTCGGCTTTTTCTATCAGCCCGAGAATATCGCCCATCCCGAGGATCCTAGAAGAAATCCGGGTTGGGTCAAACACCTCCAGGGCGTCCAGGCCTTCGCCAGTACCCAGGAATTTGATTGGGATCCCGGTAACTTCGCGAATTGAAATCGCGGCGCCTCCCCTGGCATCGCCGTCAATTTTGGTAAAGATCAGCCCGCTGATTGGGATGGCAGCATTGAAGCCTTTGGCAATATTGAGCGCTTCCTGACCTATCATCGAGTCTACAACCAGCAAAATTTCCTTCACCGGTACTGCCTCATTCAAGGCTTTAAGCTCGTTCATCAGCTGGTCATCAAGCTGTGAACGACCGGCGGTATCCAGGATTACGACCGAATAGCCACCTTTTTTGGCGGTTTCGAACGCGCTTTTGGCGATCTGCACGGGTTTTGCCCCATCCACACTGTGAACAGGCACGTCCACGCGCTCACCGAGCGTTTGCAGCTGCTTGATGGCAGCCGGGCGATAGATATCTGCTGCCACTAACATCACTCTTTCACCCTTTGAGCGCAGCTGCCTGGCTAACTTAGCCGCGGCAGTCGTCTTGCCGGAGCCTTGTAAACCCACCAGCATAACTACGTGCGGTTTTTCACCCCGCAGATTGAGAGGCGCCGGCTGACCAAGGGTCTGAATTAGCTCCTCATTGACAATCTTTATCACTTGCTGAGCCGGGTTCAGCGCCTTGGAAACCTCAGCGCCAACGGATCTTTCTTTTACGCGGTTGGTAAAGGCTTTTACGACGGCATAGTTTACGTCTGCTTCAAGTAGCGCCAGGCGCACTTCGCGCATCGCCTTTTCAACATCCTCCTCGGTCAGCTTTCCGCGCCGGCGAAGGTTTTCAAAAACAGCGGTCAGTTTGTCAGATAGATTTTCAAACATGGTTTCTTCCCGTCCAGATGGGTTAATAGTTACTAATCAAGCTTATATCATACCGCAAACAATGCCCCTTTGATAACCTCCACTTTCAAGACAAATTCGGACGGTTTTAGTCAAATTATTATCATTTCGCAACTTAACCACCTGGAATGTGTTTTTACCACTAAGAAACTTACAAAGAGGTCAAATATGAGTAAAGTAGCAATCGTTACCGATAGTACGACCGCCATCCCGGACTCCATTGCCCGCAGCCACAATCTGACCATTGTTCCACTTTCAGTTGTGTGGGATGGTAAGCCGTATTTGGATGGGATTGAAATTACACCTGTGGAATTTTACGAGCGGTTGGTAAAATCCGAAAGCCTGCCCACTACATCGCAACCATCAGCCGGTATGTTTGCCGACGTTTTTTCAAAGTTGATTGATCAAGGCTACGACATCCTTACCATTGTTATTTCAGCCAAATTGTCAGGGACTTACGATTCCGCGATTCAGGCTGCGGCAAATTTCCCGAAAAATCGCATAACTGTCTTGGATAGTCTTCAAGCTTCTACACCCCTTGCCTTGGTCGCCCTCATGACAGCTCAAGCCGCTCAGCGGGGAGCTTCTCTGCTTGAATGTACTAATCTCGCCAAGGATCTTTGCCAGCGCGTCCGCACTTATTTCCTGGTGGACACGCTTGAGTATCTGCGCAAAGGCGGGCGCATCGGCGGCGCGGCTCATCTGATCGGCACCGCGCTTCAGATGA
>LUZV01000193.1 GCA_001603765.1 Anaerolineales bacterium Chloro_02
GAGAGAGTCGCGATTAACAAAGCCATCTCAGAGGGAAACCGCAAAATATTGGCAATCGCGGTGGTAACGCGCAATGGCGGAGCGCCTTGTGGGGCTTGCCGGCAGGTGATGCGCGAGTTCGCGCAACTGGATATGCCTGTGATCATGGGCTCACTGAAAGACGACACGGAGGAAGTGTTTACCCTCGAAGAGCTTCTCCCGCGCTCGTTTGGCCCGGGCGACTTGTACAAATAACCGATTGAGGGATTGTGGCAAGAGCTGAATCTCGCAGCTACCGCGCTCAGGGGGTAGTGCTGCGCCATGTGGAAGTCGGTGAGGCAGATCGGATCCTGACAATCTATACATTGGAATACGGCAAGGTGCAGGCGATTGCCAAGGGGATTCGCAAGCTCCGCAGCCGCAAAGCGGGGCACCTGGAGCCCTTTTCGCGAGTGGAGCTGATGCTCGCGAAAGGGCGCAGCCTGGAGGTGATCTCGCAGGCTGAGGCACAATGTACCTATGACAACCTGCGCGCGGATCTGAGGCTGATTGCCTATGGCGCTTATGTGATTGAGCTTTTGGACCGTTTTACTTACGAGGAGGGAGAAAACCGCCCGCTTTATAACCTCCTGGTTGACACTTTAACTCGCCTGGATGGAGGCAGCCCTGCCCAAACCGCAGTGCATTACTATGAAGTCCATTTGATGGATTTGTTGGGCTTTAAGCCGCAACTGCAACTGTGCGCGGCATGCGGGGAGAAAATCCAACCTGAGAATCAATATTTCTCGGCGAAATTGGGAGGGGTCCTTTGCCCGAGATCATTTTCGGCTGACCCCAGCGCCTGGAAGGTGAGTTTGGAGGCATTGAAGTACCTCCGGCACTTGCAGCGCAGCCCCTGGAGCAAAATAAAAAAACTTGAGATTCCATCTGCGGTTGAACAAGAGCTGAGCGTGCTGCTGGAGCGCTACCTGACCTTCCTCTTGGAATATGGTCTGCGGACGCCAGGTTTCCTGAAAGCAGTCTCATAACAGCCAGGATTCAACCTGATGTTGGGGGAAAAAAGATCGGTTTTGTTTGCTGATGTATAATCAATCTGTTAAATCAACCATGAGGTTTTATTATGAGTGCTGCGTTAGACTTTCAATCTATTATCTTTAAGTTGCAAACTTACTGGGCTGGGCAGGGCTGCCTGATTTGGCAGCCGTACTATTCTCAGGTTGGAGCGGGAACGATGAACCCTGCCACCTTCCTGCGAGTATTGGGACCCGAGCCCTGGCGTGTGGCTTATGTGGAACCTTCGGTGCGACCGGATGATGGACGCTATGGGGTCAACCCCAATCGGCTTCAGCAGCATACTCAGTTCCAGGTTATCCTTAAGCCAGATCCGGGCAACCCGCAGGAACTTTACCTGAATTCCCTGTTAGCCATCGGGATTGACCCTCAGCAGCACGATATTCGCTTTGTGGAAGACAACTGGGAATCGCCGGCGCTTTCTGCGTGGGGGTTGGGTTGGGAGGTTTGGCTGGATGGGCAGGAAATCACTCAGTTTACATACTTTCAGCAGGCTGGTGGGATGGTTCTGGATGTGCCGGCGGTAGAGATTACTTATGGCTTGGAGCGGATCGCGATGAGCCTTCAAAAGGTGCGCGACTTCAAAGCGATCCGTTGGAATGAAGAACGCTCTTACGGAGACGTTTACCAGGTGGCAGAACGCGAGCACTCAACCTATTACTATGAGGTGGCGGACGTGCCAAACTTCAGGCAGATGTTCTCGTTGTTTGCGAAAGAAGCTGAGAACGCGCTCCAGAAGGGTCTGGTACTGCCAGCCTATGATAATGTCATCAAATGTTCTCACACCTTCAATGTTTTAGACGCCCGAGGGGCTGTGGGCTTTACTGAGCGTCAGGCGCTGTTTGGCAAGATGCGCGAACTTTCGCGGAAGGTTGCTGAGGCTTATTACGCCCAGCGCGAGGCGATGGGATTCCCCTGGATGAAGAACGAACAGCCTGCTCTGACGCTCGAACCTGCAGCTCTGCCTGAACTGAGCGATGAAAAGGCTGACTTTCTGTTTGAGATCGGCTGCGAAGAGCTGCCGAACGCGGACCTTGACGCCGCAATCACCAACCTTGAAGCCGCGATGAAGACGTTATTAACTGACGCGCGTCTAGATTATGAGACGTTAAGTGTGCATGGAACGCCGCGCCGTCTGACAGCGCAGGTGGCTGCGCTTCAGACGCATCAAGCCGGACGCAAACTTGAGGTAAAGGGACCGCCGGCTGACCGGGCGTTTGATGCTGAAGGTAAGCCAACCAAAACAGCTGAGGGTTTTGCCCGCAGCCGTGGCGTGGATGTGAGCCAGCTGCAGGTGAGAGACTTCGAAAACGGGCGATACGTCGTTGTAGAAGTGGAAGAAATGGGTAAATCCGCGCTCGAGATCCTCTCGGCAGCTTTGCCCGCGGTGATCTCAAACTTGCGTTTCACCAAATCCATGCGCTGGAATGATAGCGGTGTGAGCTTCTCACGACCCATCCGCTGGCTTGTCGCGCTGCTTGGTCAGGTGGTTGTGCCGTTCGGTTATGCCGGACTGCAGGCGGGGAGAATTACCAGAGGGCTGCGATTTTCGAGAAACGAAGAGCACGCCTTGCGATCCCCAGCCGATTACGCTGACTTCTTGCGCGAACAGGGCATCCTCCTGAACTCCGATGAAAGGCGCCAGTCAATTTGGAGCCAGGCGCTTGCTTTGGCGGAAAAGGTCGGCGGCACGCTGGCAAACGACCCGGATTTGCTCGAGGAAGTCAGCAACCTGGTGGAAAGACCCACCGCGCTGCTGGGCAGCTTTGATCCCCGCTATCTCAGCAACCTGCCTGCCGAGGTGCTCATCAGCGTGATGAAGAAACATCAGCGCTACTTCCCTGTGATTAATGCCTCAGGTGAGTTGACAAACCATTTCATCATTGTGAGAAATGGAGACATGGAATTCGCGGAGACGGTCGTGGACGGAAACTTGCAGGTGATCCACGCGCGCTTTGCGGACGCGGAATTCTTTATCCGTGAAGATCTACAAAAATCACTGGCAGATTTTGTGCCGGAGCTGGAGAAGCTGACCTTCCAAAAAGAGCTGGGTTCAATGCTGGCGAAAACCCGCCGCATCCAAAGCTTAACCAACCAACTTGGTAAAGTTTTGGGGCTAAGCGAATCTGAGCAGGCAACTGCCGCAAGAGTAGCAGAACTCTCTAAGGCAGATCTTGCCAGCCAGATGGTGATCGAAATGACGAGCTTACAGGGTATCATGGGGCGCTTCTATGCTGAAAAGTCAGACGAAGCCCCTGAGGTGGCTCAGGGGGTCTTCGAACACTACTTGCCGCGAACTATGGAAGACCGCCTGCCTGATGGATGGGCGGGGATTTGTGTGGGGTTGGCGGATCGGCTCGATTCGATCGCCGGGTTGTTTGGCGTCGGGTTAGCGCCGACTGGGAACAAAGACCCCTTTGCCCTGCGCCGCAGCGCGCTTGGTTTGGCGCAGTTGTTAATTGAAAAACAGATCAGTTTTGATGTGCGTGCGGGTCTCGAAGCCGCCGCTCGGGTGCAGCCAGTTGACGTGAAGGCGGAGGTGGTTGACGCCGCGGCTGATTTTGTGGCAGGCAGGCTGCACGGCTTGATGTTGGAACGAGGCTTCCGCTACGATGTGGTGGACGCGGTAGAACAGGTGAATGGGAATAACCCTGCGCTGGCCGCTGAGCGCGCCTCGGTGCTGAGCGC
>LUZV01000194.1 GCA_001603765.1 Anaerolineales bacterium Chloro_02
TTTCTCTAAGTGATTTGAAAGAAAAATTAAAAAAACTGCTTGAATACAAAGGCTTTATTAATTCCGACTACATGATAGATATTTATCATGGAATCAGAGGCAAGCTTTTTAAAGTGATCGACATAAAAAGCAGCATGCAGGAAATGGAGCTGGACCATGCTCTATTGTCGCTGAGCCGGGAAATAGACAGGTTATTTTACGTACTTAGGGAAAGCGAACGGCTTATATTGACGGAGAGGGAATCGCTCGCTCGCGTTGCCAGCCTTACCGAAGAATTGAAGGAGAACATGGCCGAGGAGGATCCGCTTCTTCCCATTTTGGAAAAGATTTTATGTTTGGCCAATACGCGCCTGTAGTGTGTTTCGAAGACCTGTTTCCTCATGACGACTGCCCTTGAAACGCCGTCCTCCGGCCGTTGCCCGATTGAACTCTCCGGGGCTTAAATTTCCGGATGATGGAGCGCCGGGCGAAGGTGCCTTTTACGAAGCAAGCCGAAAGAAATCCACACATTTTACCTGAGCATCTAATCCCCAGTCATCCCACCAAAGCCGTGAAGTTGCTCTGAACGCGGTGCAGCCTACCGGTCCGGATCAAACACGCCGGAGCGCCTCGATTCCCTAATTTTTGACCGACTGGAGAAGTGACGGGCGGAGACGCCCCCGGCCGGTTCCATAACATCGAGAACAGGGCCGCCCCCGTCGAAACCGCCGGGTTCCAGGGGGCGATGCCTGCCTGCGGCGGCCGGGCATGAGGATTCCGGCGCCGGGTAAAGGTTCGCGGCGGCGTTGACGGGGTATGGAAAAATCCTGCAGGCATTGCGAAAGCTCTTGACAAGCGTGCCGGCTGTGCTATGGTCTGACACCAGATGTCAGTCATCAGACCACAGGAGAATTTATGGCTCAAACATTTTCTTCGATAAAAAAACCCTCGCTCTCCAAGGAAGTGGAGCGGCAGCTCAAGCAATCCATCCATGCCGGAGTCTACGGCCCCGGCGATAAGCTGCCGGCCGAGCGGGAGTTGGTGGAACAGTTTGAGGTCAGCAGGGCGACGGTTCGCGATGCGTTGAAAAATCTCCAGAGCATGGGGCTCATCGAGATCAAGCGGGGAATCAACGCCGGCGCCTACGTCCTTGCTCCCAATCCGCTTCCCATTACGCAAAGCTTTGAAAACCTCATCCAGATGAAAAAGGTGAGTTTCGCTCACCTCATCGAGATCCGGCTCTTCATCGAACCCAACGTCACCGCCAGCGCGGCGGCGCGCAGGACTCCGGAAGACATCGCCATGCTGACCGGTCTTCTGGACCGGGCCGAACAGCGACTTGCCACCAACGTGAAGGAGGCCCGGCTGATCAACGTCCGGTTCCACGACAAGGTGGCGAAAATCACGGCCAACCCGCTGATCATCTTTCTCAGCCAGTCCATCACTCAAGTGTGTTCGGCATCCCTCATCAAAATGACCCAGGACGCGGTGGACGCCGCCACGGTAAAGGGGTTGATCGGCAAGCACCGGAGCATCCTGCAGTCCATCATC
>LUZV01000018.1 GCA_001603765.1 Anaerolineales bacterium Chloro_02
CAACAGAGCTTGCTGGACCGAAAGGGGCAGGTTCAGCAGCCGCAGGGTGTTCGTGACCGTGGCGCGGTTTTTTCCAACCCTACGGGCGATATCCTCGTGAGTCAGCGAAAACTGGTCTGCAAGGTTTTGATAGGCTTTCGCGCGTTCCAGTGGGTTGAGATCTTCCCGCTGGACGTTTTCGATAATGGCGAATTCGAGCTGCTCCTGTTGGGAGGCAGTGCGGACAATTGCCGGGACTTCTTTGAGGCCCGCTAGTTTAGAAGCGCGTAGACGGCGTTCGCCGGCAATCAGGGTGTAGCGGTCCACGCCCTCAGCCGCGATGACGATCAGAGGCTGGATGACACCATGAAGCTTAATTGACGCCGCCAAATCCTCAAGCTGTTCTGAATCGAAACTTTTACGGGGCTGCTGAGGGTTGGGGCTGATGCTTTCCACGGGCAGCAGCCGCACCTGATCGTTTGATCCGATTGGCGCGGGGCTTGTTTGCCAGGTGGGGATTAATGATTCGAGACCTTTGCCTAATCCGCTGCGTTGTGCCATATCACTCCTGTTCGGGGTCAAACTTGACCCCATCTGAAGTCATCAGTTCCATCGCGAGCGCGTGGTAAGCGCGCGCGCCGTTCGAATCGGGCGCGTAAACCGAAACCGGCATGCCAAAAGAGGGGGCTTCTGCCAGCCTGATACTGCGAGGAATGAAGGTTGAAAAGACTTTATCCTGGAAAAATTTCTGAACTTCGCGCATGACGTCTGAGCTGAGGTTGGTGCGTCCATCAAACATGGTCAGCAGCACGCCTCTGATCTCAAGCTCGGGGAAGAGCCCTTGCCGGATGCGGCTCAGAGTTTGGGTCAGCTGACCGAGCCCTTCCAGCGCAAGGTATTCGCACTGCACGGGGATGATCACACCGTTTTGAGCCGCGATCATGCCGTTGAGGGTCAGCAAACCAAGGGAAGGCGGACAGTCTATCAGGATGTAGTCGTAGCGGCTGCTGAGCGACTGAACGATGGCTGCCAGCCGTTTTTCGCGGTCGGGCAGGTCAATCAATTCAATTTCAGCCCCTGAAAGATTGGGGGATGAAGGCATCAACGAAACCTTGAAGCGCGGATTATGCAAAATGGAATCTATTGGGTCTTTGAGACCGATCAGAACTTCGTATGTGCCGTTTTCCACCTGCGTGCGGTCGATTCCCAGGCAGCTGGTAGCGTTTGCTTGCGGGTCGAGGTCAATCAGCAGCACTTTCTGTTTAAACTGACCCAGATAAGCGCCGAGGTTGATGCTGGTGGTGGTTTTACCAACTCCACCTTTTTGATTGACGACTGTGTAGACTTTTCCCATGGTTTACCTATGTTGGTGTGAATTTTGCCAAATTAATTTCAGCCTGGGTAGGGATGCTTGCCAAGCGGCGGCGTGTGACGGAATTGGCAGAAATCTGAACCGCAAAACGCGCTGCCTCCCAGGGGTCCTGAGTAAAAAACAAACGACTGAAGAAACTCGCCGCAAAAATATCGCCCGCGCCGGTATCTTCGACCAGCTCCATTTTTGGCGCGGAGAAGTTGCGCTGGCTGCCCTGCCAGAAGACGCGCGCGCCGTTGCGGCTGTCGGTGATTGCCAAAAGGGAGCAAGTCTCAGCCAGCTCCTCCACTTTTCTTTCGTCACCGCGTAAATCTTCCATGGAAAGTACCACAGCATCAGCTCTTGCCAGCAAATCTTGCCCCGAAGGCCAATCCACATGGCATACCAGCCCTTCTTCATCCACTTGTCTGTACCAACCCTGAGGGGTGAGGCACAAAAGTGCTTTTGGAAAGGCATGCGCGATATCTGGGTCGATTTCCGCCGCAACCGGACCAAGGTGTACCAGCGGACAATCCCGCCAAAGCCCGGGAACGCTTTCGGCATCCAACCTTGCGGCGGATGAATAAAGGTGTTGGACGCGGTTTCCGCCGCGGGTTTCGTTGCGGAAGGTGGTGGATTTTTCGGACGGAACAACCCAAGCCTGGATGGCGGAGAGAGGTTCTAGGTTCAGATCGTCCGAGCAGCTGGTCACCAACCCAACCTGGTGCCCAAATTGGGCAGCCGTCAGCCCTGAAAAACTGGCTGTACCGCCTAAGCTGACGCTTTCATCAGGCTGCACGTCAGCAGTGACATGCCCGATAAGCAGGTAGTCGATTGGTCCAGGGGTTATCTGTTGGATCATAAGGCGGCAAAAACTCGTTTCTTCGGGAAAAATTATAGCATGGAACGAGGCGCATTTTCTGGCAATGACGTCGCGGCAGGCTGGGGTTGTTTGGCGGGTGTGAAGCCCTTCCATCCGGCAACCCAAATTCTGGAATACAATCAAGTCATGGATGATCAAACGACCTATCGAAAAGCGCTGGATGACTTTCGCCGGGCACGCTCCAAAGCTGCTATGCAGCAGTTTTGGGCGGGGATTCAGGGGCGGTCGCTTGACTTGCTGCCTTACGATGAAATCTCCGCCAAGCTGCGCGCGGTCAGCCAAACCGACCGTGGGGTTCAGGAAGTTCCGCTGAAGAACATCGTCGGCAGCGTCAACCGCCTCCAGGATTTTGACCGCAACTTTTTACCGCTGCGCGATGATGACATCTATCGCTGGGCGGACGTTAAAACCGCGATGACGAGCCCTCACGGCAAAGGAGTTCCGCCTGTTTCGCTTTATCAGATTGGAGACGCGTATTTCGTCCTGGACGGCAACCACAGGGTGTCAATCGCCAAGGAAATGGGCATGGACACGATTGAGGCTTATGTGACGGAAATGAAGACGAAGGTGCCGATTTCGAGCGATCTGACTGCCAGCGAATTGATCCTTAAAACAGCCTATGTGAATTTTTTGGAAGATACCCAACTGGACCGCATTTTGCCGGGTGTGGATTTTCGTCTGCATTTGATTGACAACTATCCGCTGCTAAAAGAGCACATTTCAGTTCACCAATACTATATGGGGATTGAAAATGGGCGCGAGATCAGCTTTGAGGAAGCCGCGCGTCACTGGTACGAAACGCTCTATACGCCCGTCACGGCTGCCATTGAGGGCTCCGGTCTGCACCACGCTTTCCGCGATCTGACCCTGACGGATCTTTACCTCTGGCTGTTAGACCAGCAAAACGCGCTTCAGCAGGATTTCGGCGTCGCGTTTAAGCCAGAAAATGTGCTCGATTACGCCGCCAACCAGGAAGGGATTGATCCGGAGCCTGGATGGTCGAACGCGCGGGAACAGATTATGCGGGTTCTGCTGCAGGACAGCGGGAAACTGCAGGATCCATATCAGGATTGCCTTTTTCAGCATATTGCAGTGGCACTCAGCCAGGAAGATTCTGAAGGAATTGCATTGGTGCAGGCTGTTTTGGTGAACCGCTGCCCGGAAGGGGCGATTTATGGCGTGCATGTTGAACGAAAACCTGACCCAGAAGTGGTTGAAAACGGTGATCAATTTCAGACGCGTTTTGACCAAAGGCTGCGGGAAGCGGGCATGACCGGGAAGTTCTTTGTCAGGCAGGGTGAGCCGGTGAACATCCTGCTGGAGTTCAGCCTGTTATCCGATTTGCTGGTACTTAAGCTCAGCCATCCTCCGTCTGGAAGCCTGCTCGAGCGGATTTCACACGGGATCATTACGGTGCTTCAACAGAGTCGGCGTCCGGTGTTATTCGTCAAGGAGGAGGCGCGGGCTGTTAGTTCTATTCTATTGCCATTCACCGGCAGCCAAAAAAGCAAAGAAGCGCTGTTTGTGGCGGCGTATTACGCGGCACGTTATGACAGCGATTTGCACCTGTTGTTGGAAACGCGCGGGACAGAGAAAGACGAAATGGATCGGTATTCCGCGCAGACCTATCTTGAGCGCCTGGGGGTTAAAGCTGAATTCCATCAGGTGAGCTCAGGCGCGTTTGCGGATAATGTGATCAGCCTGGCAGAAACGCTCGCCGTTTCAACCGTCATTATGGGCGGTTATGAAAGCGCGACTATTCTTGATCGGGTTTTCAGTCAGGCAATTGATGAGATTCTGGCGAAGGTATCAGTTCCAGTCATGATCTGCCAGTGACACAGCCGGGAGCGGCTTATTCCCGGCTGATTACCAGCAGCGTGTAATCATCACTTAGAGGAGCTCCGTCTCTAAATTCGTCCAATCCCTGACCGATGCCGTCTACGATGGCTCTGGCGGTTTTTCCGGGGAAGGCAGCGAGTTTGGTCAGAAGCCTCCGCACGCCAAATTCATCCCCATCCGGCGAAAAAGACTCTGTGATTCCGTCCGTATAAAGAACCAACCCGTCGCCAGAAGACAAAACGATTTTTTGGTCTTGCAGTTGAACTGGGTCCATCACACCCAGGGCAATTCCGCCCTTTTCCAACTGCTGGACTTTGCCAAGGCTCGATCTTAACCAAATGGGAGGGTTGTGCCCAGCCAAACAGTAGGTGACTTTTCCGGTATTGAGGTCGAGAATGCCGTAGAACACCGTCACAAAAAAGCCGTCGCTTGAATCGAGCTGGAGGATATGGTTTACTTTTTCGAGTGTGCGGGCTGGAGAGTCGCTTTCCAACGCCATCGCGCGGATCAGCGTGCGGCTAACGGTCATGTAGAGTGAAGCTGGCAAGCCTTTATCTGAAACATCCGCGATAACCAGCCCAAACCTGCCCGGGCTGAGCTCAAAAACGTCATAAAAATCCCCGCCGACCTGTCTGGCAGTCTGCCATTCCGCTGCAAGACCGTAGCCAGTTAATCCTGGAAGGGTCTCCGGCAGGAAGGTTTTCTGGATCTGCCTGGCAAGGTGCATTTCGCGCTCGATGAGAGTCTGTTTATGTTGGACGGTTTGCAAGATGTGATTTTGGATGCCGGACGCGATCTGGAGGGCGGCTTCTCTCAGTAAATTCACGCGCTGAGAGCG
>LUZV01000195.1 GCA_001603765.1 Anaerolineales bacterium Chloro_02
TGCATCCGAGCGAAAAGCGCCCTACACTCAGGTTGAAAATGAGTTTGAATACCATGAAATATCGCATACGCTGAAGAGTCAACGCGTTGAAGTGCGCCGAAGTGAGCCCTCCGCCATAAAGAAACCAGATAGCCTGGCGCGTGAAACGCTGCGGCTGACTTTGCCCCTCTTAGGCAAATTTCAGATGGAAAATGCCGTTACCGCGCTGGCAGCGCTGGATGAACTGCGATGGGCAGGCTTTAAGATCAGTCGCGGGGCTGTTCAGCGAGGTTTTCGCAAAGTCATGTGGCCCGCGAGGTTCGAGCTGCTGCGAAAAAAGCCGCCGGTTGTTGCTGATTCCGCTCATAACGGCGAGTCGATGGAACGGCTGGTAGAAACCATCAACGAGTATTTCCCTGACCGTGAGTTTATTCTGATTTTTGGCGCGTCTGCTGATAAGCAGCTTGACGCAATGCTCAAGGTTCTCCTGCCCCGCGTGGAAACCGTGATTACAACGCAGTCGATCCACCCTCGCGCCGCCGACGCGTATGAACTGAAGGCTCTGATCGAACCTTACAGAAAACCGGTTATTGCTTTTTCGCGCATGGAAGAAGCCTTGCCTGAGGCATTAAAGCTGGCTGGCAACCGAAAAGGAATTATCATCACAGGCAGCGTCTTCATCGCCGCCGCCGCCAGAGTGGTCTGGCCCATTTTAATCAACCATCAGGATAACTAAGGAACACAGGACTCATTATGCCCCGAGATTATTTTTCGCAGGACTCTGACTTTTCGAAATCTTTCAACCCGCCCGATCTAAGCGGATTGGAATCGCTTAATTTCATCCGAAATCGTAAGGCTGATAAATCAGGTCAAATCGAAGCGGAGGTTATCTTCCGCAATGATGGGTTTGTTTTGCCAGAATCCATGATGGCGGTACATGTTGATAAAGATTCACTCACCCTATCCGTCATTAAAGAGGCATCCGAATCGTATCAGACCATCATCGTTGCATATACTAATGATGAGAACCTTGAAGCTCCTGATAATTTTTATCCCATTGCGCTTGAATGCGCGGTAGGCAGCCCCGTCTTTGCTGACGATAATAACGTTGTTTTTCTCTTTCAGGCACGCCGTCGCGTGCAGCTGAACAGACTTTGGCGCAACGAGTATGATGTGATCAACGCCAATGCTGAGGTGATAAAGGAAAAAACAAGCCATGCGAGACCCACTATCGCGCTGCACCGCAGCGTTTATAAAGCCATGGAAATCTGGCAGACCCTGAGCAGCACAGCCGCGCCAGACATGCTCAGCATTATCAGCGATATCCAGCAGTCGGGGGTTTTAGCGGATACAATTGCCACAGCTATTGATCTTTCCGATGCCCAACGTATGGTGATCCTGCAAGAGCCGGACGGCGTTTCGCGACTCCATCTTGTATATCGCATGCTTGTTCAAGAAAATGAGTTGATCGCGCTCGAAAACTCGATCCAAGACCAGGTGCAAAACGAACTGGACCGTTCCCAAAGGGAAGCATTCCTGAGAGAAAAAATCACAAAACTCCAGAAAGAGCTCAATGATGGGCGGTCTGCCGACCCGGAAATCCGCGCGATTGAAGAGAAACTTGCCGCGTTAGAGCTCCCAACCGAAGTGCGTGAAGTTGCCGACCGCGAGCTGAGCCGGCTGCAATCCATGCCGATGTTTTCACCCGAAACCGGCATGCTTTCAACCTATCTGCGCTGGTTGACGGATCTGCCCTGGACTGAGCAAACAGTCGATAACCTGGATCTCAAACGCGCGCGTGAGGTCCTGGATAGAAATCACTATGGTCTGAAACGCGCCAAGGACCGCGTGCTCGAATTCCTGGCTGTGCGCAGCTTGAAGCCAAAAAAGGATCGTCAGCCCATCCTCTGCTTCATCGGACCTCCGGGAACCGGCAAAACTTCGATGGGGCGGTCAATTGCCGAGGTGATGAACCGCAGGTTTATCCGCCTTTCACTGGGCGGTGTTCACGATGAGGCTGAAATCCGCGGGCACCGGAGAACCTATATCGGCGCGCTGCCAGGGCGCATCATCCAGACAATGGCAAAAGCCAAGGTCATCAACCCGCTTTTTATGCTAGATGAGATTGACAAACTCACAGCCGATTTTCAGGGCGACCCTGCGGCAGCATTGCTGGAAGTTTTGGATCCTGAGCAGAACTTCAGCTTCGCGGATCACTACCTCGAAGTGCCGTATGACCTCTCAAAAGTTTTCTTTATCACCACAGCCAACAACATCGCCACCATTCCACCCGCCCTGTTAGACCGCATGGAAGTGATTGAATTCCCCGGCTATATCGAGGAAGAAAAACTGACAATCTCCAGGCAATTCCTGATCAATGAACAAATGCTTGAAACTGGTTTGGATGAAGACGACATCAGCATTTCGGATGAAGCCCTCAGGCTGATTATCAACAGCTACACTTACGAGGCTGGGGTCAGAAACCTTGAGCGCGAGATCGGCAGTGTACTGCGCAAACTGGCGACTAAAAAAGCTGAAGGGGAGGCTTTTGAACATCAAGTCGAGCCGGAGCTCGTGCAAAAGCTGCTCGGTCCGGTGGAGTTTTTCCCAATGACTGCCGAAGCCAAGGACGAGATCGGGATGGCGACTGCCATTGCCTGGACTGAAAACGGCGGCGAGATCATGCCGGTGGAGGTGTTGGTTATCAGCGGCAAGGGCAACCTGCAAATTACCGGGCAAATCGGCGACATTATGCAAGAATCTGCCCAGGCGGCTCTCAGCTACCTTAAATCAAAAGAAAGTGAATTTAAAATCCCTGAAGACTTTTTTGAGGATGTTGATATTCATGTCCACGTACCCGAGGGTTCTATCCCCAAAGACGGTCCAAGCGCGGGAATTACCCTGGCAACTGCTCTGACCTCCGCGGTTTTGTACGTGCCGGTGAGGCATGATGTCGCGATGACCGGCGAAATCACTCTCAGGGGCAGAGTGTTGCCCATTGGCGGCGTGCGCGAAAAGGTTCTCGCGGCAAACCGGGCGGGCATCAAAACCGTTTTACTGCCGGCACGCAACGAAAAAGATCTGGTCGACGTCCCTCAACAGGCGCTTGATGAAATGAATATCGTTTTCGTTGAGCATATGGACCAGGTTTTAGCGCAAGCGTTCGAAGGGGACCTGACTTACAGACGCCCTACAAAGATTCGAGGCGGCGAAAAAAAGAAAGGCACATCCAAAAAAGAGGATGTGCCGGCTGATAAACAGTAATACTGGCGCTTATTTAGTCTCGTCGGAGCCAGGCTGAAGACTTTTAATGCCGTTTTGAACTTGCAATAAAACTTTTTTGAGTTCGCGTTCAAGCCCGCCGAGAGTTTCGATGACATATCTATCTGCCTCTTGTTGGGTCTGGATGGAGTCTTTGCGCACCTGTTCGGTCAGCTGTTCTCCTTTAACCAAGGCAGCCTGGTAGACCTCAGATTTCTCTACCATTTTCTCGCTTTTTTCACGCGCCAGCGCGACAGTGCGGTTGGCTTCCTCCTGCGCCTGCGCAAGGATGCGATCTTTCTGAGCGATGACCTGTTGTGCTTTTTTAATTTCGTCCGGGATAGAAATGCGCATCTGATCGATGATGTCCATAAAGGCATTCTCATCCACTACAACATTACGGGAAAGCGGAATAGGTTTACTGTTGTTAAAAAGTTCTTCGAGGCGATCGACCAGATGTAGAATGTCCATAGTTAGTCTCCATGATACTTGTTGAGCCTAGTTAAGTTTATCATTAATTCAGCGCTTTTTGTGCGGCGCCTTCCGACACCCCATAAAGAAATATTAACGTTTGTATGGCAACATTTCAATACCTGAAATCCTGATGCTGCGTGAGGAACAGCCAAGCCTGTTATTTCGAAAGCCTTTTCTTGAAAATGGAAACTCATTTTTAACTTCCGGGACAGGGCTTATTTTTGGGCTGACCATTACGGAATTTTCAACCAAATAAACAGAGAACTATGCTGTCGGCTTGGTCAAACGCTTATTCACTGGGGTTGGTCTGAGGCTTTGGCTGGAGCGCCTGTTCAGCAATCCGCTCTTTCAGCGCCTGATTGACGATATCCGGTACCATGCTGCTGACGTCACCGCCCAAGGTGGCAATTTCCTTTACCGTTGACGAGGACACGAAGGTGTTAGCTTCCGTGGTGATCAAGGCAATTGTGTCGATCTGAGGATCCAGTCGGTTATTTGCCAAAGCCATCCGGAATTCATACTCGAAATCAGAAAAAACCCGAAGCCCGCGGACGATCGCCTTTGCTCCAATTTCTCTGGCGAAACTGACCGTCAGCCCGGAATAGCCGAGAACAGTGATTCGGGGTTGGGAGTGAAATACTTCCCGGACCAAGCTGATGCGCTGTTCGGGCGAAAACAGAAGGCTTTTCAACGGTTTATCGTATACCGCGACGATGACCTCATCAAACAGCATTGCCGCGCGGGTCGCGATATCAACATGCCCATAGTGGATCGGATCAAAGGTTCCTGGAAAAACAACTTTTGTCATCAGCTTACATCTCCATCGCCACCGTTTGATGGCAAGATTTTTTCGACAGCCTGCTTAAGTAGCTGGTGTTCCGCGTTTTTTAGGGAAGGATCCGCCTCCAACACTTCCTCCGCGACCTCCCGGGCGAGGTGGATCAAGCGTGCGTCAGCTAATGACGCAATCCTGAACTCCCCAAAACCGGCTTGCCGCGTGCCGAGGAAATCACCAGGTCCGCGTTCTTTGAGGTCCTGCTCAGCTAAAACAAACCCATCATTGGTTTCAGTCATGACCTGCAGGCGTTTGTTCTCAGCGGCATCTTCCATATCCGGAATTAAGATACAGTATGAAGGCGAGTCGCCGCGCCCTACCCTGCCGCGGAACTGGTGGAGCTGCGCCAAACCGAAACGGTTCGCGCCTTCTATGATCATGATGGTGGCGTTGGGGATATCCACACCAACCTCAACAACCGAGGTTGAAACCAAAATATCAAAAACGCCATTGCGAAAACTCAGCATTACGGCATCCTTTTCAGAAGGTTTCAAGCGCCCATGCACCAGCCCCACCCGCAGTTCGGGGAAGACTTCTTTTTGAAGGCGTTCCTGTTCCTCCACAGCCGCCCTGATTTCTTCATTTTCGCCCGCTTCAACCAGAGGGTAGATGATAAAAGCCTGGTGCCCAAGCTGGACTTCATCCCGAATGCGGTCGTAAACTCTCTCCCGTTCGGTTGGGAAGGCGATGCTGGTATGGATGGGGATGCGCCCTTGCGGCATCTCATCCATCACGCTCACATCCAACCCGCCAAAAACTGTCAGCTGCAAAGAGCGCGGAATCGGGGTTGCGGTCATAACTAACAAATGCGGATTATCGCCTTTGCCGCGCAGCGCGGCACGCTGGGCTACCCCAAAGCGATGCTGCTCATCCACAACCGCAATTTGCAGATTTTGGAAGCGGACCGGATCCTCTATCAGAGCGTGCGTTCCGATCAGGAGCTTCACGTAGCCGCTTTTTAACCCAGCAGCGATCTCCTTGCGCTCTGCCTTTGGGGTATCGCCAGTCAACAACCGCACCTGACCTGCCTCCAGGAATGGCTCGCGGGACGCGCCCCCTTCAGTTAGCAGTCGGAGCGAGCTGCGATAATGCTGTTCCGCCAGGATGCCTGTTGGTGCCATAAACGCCGCTTGCGCGCCGTGCGACATGACCATCGCCATGCCAAGCAGCGCCACCACGGTTTTTCCCGAACCGACGTCGCCTTGCAGCAGTCGATTCATAGGGTGCGCGCTGGAAACATCGGCGCGAATTTCCTCAATTGTGCGAAGTTGCGCGCCAGTGAGAGTGTATGGCAGGGCCTTAATCTGCTCCTGAAGCCAGGCGTCGCTAACAGGGTAAGGCGTGCCGGTCATCTGGAGCCATTGACGTTTTTGCTGGATGATGCCGAGCTGTTGTAAAAACAATTCGTCAAATGCCAGGCGTCTTTGCGAGGACTTGAGGTTCTCCATATTGTCAGGAAAATGAACTTCCCTTAACGCCTGCTGTAATCCAATCACATTGGCGCGCAGGCGAATTTTTTCCGTCAGAGTTTCACTAATTCGTGGAACCCAGTAGTTCAGGGTGGAAAAAATCGTCCTCCGCAGC
>LUZV01000196.1 GCA_001603765.1 Anaerolineales bacterium Chloro_02
GGTCAATCCCCACCTCCCGCGCGACGCGTTCGGCTACGCCCTGATTGTCGCCGGTCAGCATAACGGTATGAAAGCCCTGCTCCGCCAACTCTGCCAGCACCTCTTTCGTGCCCGGGCGAGGTTCATCCTGAACAGCAAGATAGCCAATCACTCGATCACCATCACACACCAGCATGGTCGTTTGACCTTCACTTTCAGCGGCTTTGGAGGCGCTGATGATGGCTTGTGGGGTCTGATGCTCAGCCAAAAAGAGCGGCAAGCTGCCTACAGTCGCCAACTTTCCGTTTAGAATGCCCTGTTGACCTCGCCCCTCGAGGGTTTGCAGCCCCTCAGCGGCAGGATAGCGGTTGATAACACCGCGCGCCTGAGCTTCTTCGGTTACCGCGCTGCCCAAAGGATGCGTGCTGTGGGCTTCAAGCGAACTGGCAACAGCGACGAGATCATCGCAGCGCTCGCAGTGGTCACTGCCGAGGCAATCCGTTGCCTGCACTTTGGTTACCGATGGCTGCCCGCGTGTGAGCGTGCCAGTTTTATCGAACGCCATGACCTTACTGTCGGAGAGGCTTTCGAGGAAAATGCCGCCTTTGAAGATCACGCCCGCGCGCGCGGCGCGGGTTAGCCCGCTGACCATCGTGATGGGTGTGCTGATGATTAACGCGCATGGGCAGCCGACCATCAATACCGAAAGCGCGCGGTGAAACCAGCCGTAACCTTCCGCGGTATTCCAAAAGCTCTGCTTAAAAACCAATGTGGGGATGACAGCCACGAGGATAGCGATCACCATCACAATTGGCGTGTAAACCGAAGCAAACCGGTCGATGAACTTCTCTTGCCTCGCCTTATTTTCTTGCGCTTCTGTGACCATGGCTATAATGCGCTGAATGGTTGTGTCTTTTGCCAGGTGGCTCACCCGGACTTCGAGCACATTTTGCCCGTTGATAGTGCCCGAAAGCACATCATCGCCAACAGTCTTTGGGATCGGACGGCTCTCGCCGGTAATCGGGGCTTGGTTGACCTCACTCGCGCCTTTGATGATCACGCCGTCCATCGGGAAGCGCTCACCTGCCCGCACAAGAATATGGTCGTCTACTTTGAGGGTCTCAACCGGCACCAAACGATCGCCATCAGGGTCCATGAGCAAGGCTTCGCGGGGAGCAAGATCGGCGAACTCAGTCAGGATCATGCGGGCGTGATCGTTGGTGTAGCCTTCCAGCGCCTCAGACAACGTGAATAAAATGACCATGATCAACGCCTCGTGCGCCTCACCGATGGCAACCGCTCCGATAGACGCCGCGGACATCAACACATTCATGTTGAGGTTGCGCTCTTTGAAAAGACTCACAGCTCCATTACTAAAAATCATCCAGCCCGCGACCGGCAAAGCGGCAAACTGCAGCAGACGCGCCGCCAGCAAGGGCACGCCTAGCTTTTCCAGGAAGAGCGTTGCCAGAAGGAAAACCCACCCCGCGGCGATCACCTTTAAATCCGGCATGTGAACAAAATAATGCCAAAAGCCACCTAAATCCAAAGCGTTCGCCTTCCCGTGTTTGCGTTCGGAAGGGGATTTTGGGCGGATTGGCGCTGTGCAGTTACCTGTGCAAACAAAACTTTCATCCGTGTTCTGTTCATTTTCTTGAATATCGCGGTTCAAATTAGTCTGATTCATCAATCGTCAACCTCTCCTCAGGAATTCAGATGAAGGCTGTGTTCGTAAGCTCTCATCATCAAATCCTGAATATGTTCATCATTAATCCGGTAGAAAACTTGCTGCCCCTCCCTGCGGGCTGAAACAAATCGTAAATTGCGCAGGACGCGCAGTTGGTGCGAAGCAGCGCTTTGGCTCAACTCGCACTGCTCAGCCAAATCGGTAACATTTGTTTCCCCTGTGAGCAGGATCGCGAGAAGATGCAAACGTGAGGGGTCTGAAAGCCCCTTAAAGGTCGCAGCCATGCTGTTGAGATCGGTTTGGGTTGGAATATGCGCGTTAATATCCATTTTCACGTCCTCTTATATATGAGTAAATGTTCATACGCTCATAATAGCACGATCCACGCTTTTTTGCAAGAGAGATGATCATTTTTGGTTATTGGGAAACCTGAAAATCGGCGATTGCCTGGGTCAGGGCGGCTGTCAGGCGGGCGTCATCCACGGCTTGATGGCTGTTTGGAAGAGGGATGTTTAGAAATCTTCCGGCAAATTCGAGCTTTTGGGATTTAAAACCATTGTTTCTGGCGTTCCATTCACCATAAAAAGCAGCGAACAGCTTCATAACACAAAACGCCTGGTTGGTCTCGATAGTCATCGGCAGCCCATAAGCTTTGTTTGTCTGCCGCAGGAGGCGCAAATCAAAGTCGGCATTATAGATACCAATCACCCTCCCCTTCAAAATCTCTTCCACCTCAGGCCAGATGCGCGTCCAGGTCGGCGCGTCTTTCACCATGTCATCAGAAATGCCGTTGACCGCGCTGGACTCAGCAGGAATTGGCATGTTAGGATTCACCAGGGATTCAAAAAGCGTATCACCAAGGTTGTTAACAATCCCGATCTGGATGATCCGATCGGTTTGACCAGTGCCGGTGGTTTCGGTATCGAGATAGATCGGCGAAAGCTCAAGCACCGCTTTCGCGCGCTGAATAACCTTGGGATGGGCAATTGGATAGGTCATAGGTTCCTCTTTGCCTATTATAACGGCATCCCGGCAGAGACAGATCCAGTTCTCAGTTTTCAAGAAACAATCGGCTTCAAGCGCAACTATGGATTACAATCATGAGGCTGTGTTTTCAAATCTTATTTGGTGAAAACAAGTTATGGCGCTTTCATGCAAGGGAATATGGAAATAATTTTTCTGCTTGTTTCATTGTTCGCCTCAACAATTGGCGCGATTTGCGGCATTGGCGGTGGCGTGATTACCAAACCCATCCTTGATTCGCTCAACCACCCCAGTTTGCAGGCAGCCGAGGTGAGCTTCCTTTCTTCCATTTCGGTGTTTTCGATGGCGTTATTCTCCGTGTCGTCTGCCTTGCGCAGCAAAGAAAAGCTGATCGATGTTAAAGTCAGTTTGCCGATGGCGCTCGGCGCGGCCGCGGGCGGTCTGTTGGGAAAAATCTTGTTTCACGCATTATTAGGAGCCAAAAACCCGCAACATGTATCTTTAGTGCAAGCCGCCATTTTGGTGTTGATGACGATTGGCACCTTCTTTTACGCACTCTATCAGAAAAAAATTCCGTCCTTCAAGGTCAGCCATGTGGTTAGCTGCTTTCTGACCGGTTTTGGCTTGGGAATGGTTTCTTCTTTTCTTGGTATTGGAGGCGGACCGATTAATATCGCAGTTTTAGGATTTCTTTTTTCAATGAATCCCAAAGTGGGGGCACAAAATTCCCTCTACATTATTCTTTTTTCACAGTTTTTCAGCATCCTCTACACCATTCTCAGCCATAACACGCCCGACATCCAATGGGCCTATCCTCTGATAATGATCGCAGGGGGTCTGCTTGGCGGGGTTCTGGGAAAGAGAATCAACAAAATGCTTGATGTTGAAGGCGTGCGAAAATTATTCCTGGCGGCGGATATTCTGGTTATTTTGTTGTCGGTTTACAATATCGTCATTCGCTTCTAATAGACTGTTTTTTTGCTTGCTTTAAACCGCGTTATTTGCTATCAATCTATCCGTTTAACCTAATTACAATCATCGGGTATGATGAACACATTACAATAATAAGGTCATATAAGAATGCAAGAACAATCGGTACTAAAACGCTTTGCCACCTTCCTCATCAGCAATTCCCCGGGAATGCGGGTGATAAAAACTTTTCTCGCCATTACGCTCTGCCTGATCATTGAACATTTCAGTGACGCCGGCATGGTGGTGCATTCCAGCATCGCCGCGATCGTCTGCATGCAGCCAACCATGAAATCAACTTTCAAAGCTGCTGCCGATCGAACCATCGGCACATTCATCGCCGGTTTATACGCGTATTTATTTATCATCTTGTTCTCCCAAATTATCCACCTTCAGCTTGGATCTTTGTGGCTTGTCATTATCATTGGTCTGATGACTTTACCGCTGATGATGCTGATGGTTCGCATCAACAAACCTGGCGCGGTTGCAATTACCGTGATTGTATTTCTGACAGTCGTCCTCGGCACTGGCAGGGTAGATCCGCTGCGCTACACGCTCGAGCGGGTTTTGGCAACGCTGATCGGTATTGGCGTAGCGCTCTTTATCAATTGGCTGCCTTTTCTTAACAAGATTGGGGAACGGCTGGGGCATGTTGACTTGGTTCATCTGGACTCTGTGCCAAATAAGTTTGAAGTCGCGCTGCCGCACCCCCTTGATCCGGAGAAAGACACCGAAAAATGAGTTCCTTCATCGAGGCTAAGGAATACCTGCGCGCAAGCAAAAATACTGTCTTTTTTGGCGGCGCGGGCGTTTCGACTGCTTCGGGTATCCCCGACTTTCGCAGCGCGGCTGGGTTATACAATCAGTTGAGAGCCACGCGCTACTCGCCGGAAACGATGCTCAGCTACAATTTTTTTGTTCACCACCCGGATGAGTTTTACGCGTTTTTACGGAGCGCGCTGCACTACCCCGATGCCAAACCAAACCTGGCGCACACTACCCTTGCCAGGATGGAAAAGCAAGGCAAACTTGCTGCTATCATCACGCAAAATATCGACGGGCTGCACCAACAAGCTGGTTCACGCAATGTTCTGGAGATTCACGGCAGCATGCGGCGTTTTTTCTGCATGAAGTGCATGAGGGACTATCCTTCAGGTAAGGTCTACGCGCAGGAAGAGGCACCTCGATGTGAGGTTTGCGGCGGATTGGTGCGTCCGGATGTGGTTTTATACGGTGAGATGTTGGATCAGGACGTTTTTAACGCCAGCATCACCGCCGCGCGCCGAGCGGAATGCCTGATCGTAGGCGGGTCTTCGCTGGTGGTCTATCCAGCCGCCAGCCTCCTCGATTATTTTGGCGGAAGTTGCCTTATTTTAATCAACCGCGATCCAACACCATACGATCACCAGGCAAATTTTGTCTTCCACGGAGATATTGGCGAAGTCCTTACAAAGATCGCCCCTGTGTGAAGTCGCCGCGATCAACCTTTTTGACTATTAAGTTTATTCTTTCTTTCTTAGAAGAAGCCTCGCCTGCTGCCAGATCTGATCAAACATCTCAGCGGTCAGGCGCCCTGTTTGCGTGTTTTGCAAACTGGGATGGTAGGAACAAAGAACCCAAGGAAGCGTCTGACGCGGTTGGTAGAACGCTCCGTGAGCAAAATCGATCTCCCTCTTTGGAAGCTCAGAAAACCCCGGCAATCTGAGCAGCCCATCCAGCGCGATTCTCCCCAAAACGACGATCCCTTGCAAATCAGGCAGCAAAGCCATTTCCTGTCTTGCCCAGGGCAGACAGTTGCCAACCTCTTCCCGCGTGGGTTTATTATCAGGCGGAACACACCTGCACACCGCGGCAATAAACAGGTCATTTAGGGTCAGCCCATCATCGCGGCTGGTCGCTGTTGGCTGGCTGGCAAACCCCGCCCGGTATAGCGATGGAAAAAGAAAGTCGCCGGAACCATCACCCGTGAACATTCTGCCAGTGCGGTTAGAACCATGTGCCCCCGGTGCCAAGCCCAGGATCATCAGGCGAGCATTTGGATCGCCAAAGCCAGGGACCGGTCTGCCCCAATAATCCTGATCGCGGTAAGCTCTGCGTTTCACTCGCGCGATCTCTTCGCGCCAGGCGACCAGCCTCGGGCATTTGCGGCAGTGAGTAAGTTGTTCTTCAAGGTCCTCAAGTTGTGTTGGCATTCCCAAAGTTTACCAGACGACATCACTAAAGGGGTATTAAAAAAGCGCCCTCCTTTACAGAGAGGACGCTTTGATAAACCGATGTAATGCTTAGCGTTTGAATGCCAGAGCATCCCAACCAGCATACTTAGCTGTCAGGTCAAGTTCCTGCTCAATCCGCAGCAGCTGATTATATTTTGCGACGCGGTCCGAGCGTGCTGGCGCGCCGGTCTTAATCTGACCCATGTTCATGCCAACGACCAGATCAGCAATGGTGTTGTC
>LUZV01000019.1 GCA_001603765.1 Anaerolineales bacterium Chloro_02
GTGGCGGTGGTGTGAAACATCACCATGGTCACCTGCATATCATGCTCAAAAAGGAAGCGGTTGATCTCGTCCAGAGCGACAGCCAGCGCCTGATCATAAGGGTAGCCGTAGATGCCGGATGAAATCAGGGGGAAAGCGATGCTCTTGAGGTTATGCTGAGCGGCAAGCTCCAGGCTGGAGCGGTAGGCGCTGCGCAGAACGGCTTCTTCGCCTTTATCGCCACCATCCCAAACGGGACCAACCGTGTGGATGACAAATTTTGCGGGAAGGTTAAACCCGGGGGTGATGACCGCGCTGCCAGGCGAACAGAATCCAATCGAGTCGCAAGCTTTGGTCATCTCCTCTACGCCTGCCGTCTCAAAGATTCTGCCGCAAACGCCGCCGCCTCGCTTAAGCTGGACGTTGGCAGCGTTGACGATGGCGTCCACTTCCATTCTGACAATATCGTTTCGTATGATGCTAAATGGCATATTTCTCCCTGTAAAACTGCAAGAAACGGGCTTGGATTATCTCATTACATCTGGATTATAACGCAGGGGCAAAACTCTCCACAAATCGCCCAGCCGATTAGGGGTTAAGGGCGGTTTTGAGGTTATGGGCAAGGCAGAGCTTCGCCATCTAGCAGAACGTCAGCAAAAAGAACTGAAAACCCCTGTTCGTTCTGCGCGCGGCAAGCGATATCCCTGACCATTAAGTCTCGTGAATACTCAATGGCGAAGACGGGTTTGTTTGCTTGCAGGAACGGCAGCGCCAGGTCTGACCATCCTTGTTCAAAAGCCTCTTCCGTGACCATAAAATCAAAAACGTCTGCCAAATCGCTCACCAGATCAGGGCTATTTTTTAGCCCAATTGCCAGCCCTCTCGCGTGAGCGGCATCCGCCAGGGCGAAGGCAAAGCGGAGGGTGTCTTCCCTGGTCAACTTAAAGCCTGTGTCGTTAGTCCAGGCGTCCAGGTTGTCGGGGTCCACGCCGTCAAACCCTTTTTGCCGGCATAGGTCCAATCGGGCGTTGAACAACGGCATGATCAGCTCTAACCTCCGCAGGTCCAACCAGGTTTCCCCGGGCCATTGCTCGTAGGGCTTGCCCAATACTTCCGCCGGAAACGCGTCTCTGTCGGGTGTCCAATCTTCAAGCGTGCCCACGGAAGTGTAGCAGATCACGCGCGCGCCTTGTTCATGAAGTTGGGCGACCAACTCAGCAGAAGTCACAAATAAGTCAAGGTTGTATACCTGCACCAAACCCTGCGGGTCGGGCGAAAAATCGCCCTGGTACTGAATTCGCCAGGTCAGCCCTTTTTCTGGCTGCCACCCCGCTCCTGTGATCGCTGGCTGGGTCGGTTGAGGCGCCGCCTCCGGAAGAGTCTGGCAGCTAACCAGGATCAGGCTGATAAAAACAATCCAGGCAAGGTTTTTTAAGTTTGGCATGAGGGATGAAGTTATTTGGTGAGGTCCGCAATCAGAAGCTCAAAAGCCACGTCGCCCGGAGTGCCGCCGGTTTTCATGTCCATGTCAATTTGCAGCAGGCGATCATAGATTTCAAGCAGTTGACGAAGACTGAAACGGCGAGCCTGATTCTCAAGCTTTCGCGCCACGAAGTTCAAAACCTGCAGTTCCCGTTCGATATCCGGCGCGCGCTTGCCCTCGTCCAAAATTTCGCGCGCCTGGATCAGAAGGCGAAACTGCCTGTGGATCATTCCTGTCAGTTCAAGCAGGTCATTATCTTCCAACAGCAGCATAAATTGCTGCATCGCAGCCTTTCCGTCGCGCTCACCCAGCGCGTCTGTAAGCCGGAAGATGTCGCCTTCCCGTTCCTGGGAGGTCAGCAGGCTCACGTCTTCTTTTGTCACCACCTGACGCTCGCCAACATAAGTGATCAGTTTTTCCACTTCATTTTGAGCGCGCAGGGTGTTATTACCGACATAGCTCGCCAGCAGGCGCGCGGCATCAGGCAAAAAGCCTCCGCCGAGTTCTTTTGCTTTACGCAAAATCCAAGAGGGCATGTCCTCATCATCTGGCAAGGCGCAGTCTATAAGCAGCGTCTGGTCCGGATGGTCGCGCATCCAATCCGTCAGCCAGGCGTAGGATTTTCCGTTTTCCCAATAACGCTCGCCGCGTTTTTTCGTTTGCTGATCATCAACCACCAATACGAGGGCTGTTGTTTCGGGCAGGCTGGCAAACAAATCCAGGCAGCCTTGAAGGCGCTCTTTTGCCATTTTTCCCAGAAACACACGCGCGTTCTCCACTACAATCAGGCGCCGCTCAGCCAAAAACGGCATGGTCAGGGCATCGGACTGAAGTGTCTCAAAACTGAGGTTCTCGCCTTGATGGCGCGTGGTATTCAGATCCGCCATGGACGGATCGCCAATCCCAGCCTGAAAACCAGCGATGACTTCCTTAACGCGGGTCGTGTCATCACCGCGCAGGAGGTATAAGGTGGGTTTTGGCTGATCGCTTTGGCTCATGCTGTCGTTATCCGGCGCTGGTGCGGATGAAATGGACGAAGCCGCCGCGCGTTTTCTGGCTGGTCACCTGGCGCACAGCCAGTCCGCGGGTGTCGGGATCTGTGGTGACAGTTCGCTGAACTTTCGGACCCAGAGGGCGCGTCAGCGCGAAGGCAGGTATCGCCACCAGCAGGGCTGCCAACCAATGCCACCAGGAATTTTTTCCCTTCCTCCCCAGCAGTTCCAAAGCGCCAAAGGCAGCCGTGCTGCCTGCAAGGCTGGAAATAGCCAGGTTTGTGCCGCAATTCGGATGTACCGCCAGGTCAGGCTCGCCATTTTCCATCCGGCGTTTGGCTTCCAGCACTGCGTCGGTTACGATTTCTGTCGGCAAATCGGCGAAAAGAACAAATCCGCCCGGGTTTGAGTGCCCCATCATGCGAACGCCCTTGTAGCTTTGAGCCAGAACGGTCATGGTCGCATGCTCGAGGGCGTGGTTCTTGCGAGTTGATTCTACAATTGATGTCATTTTATCTCTCTGTTCCCTGCATGAATCCTACCACGCCAGACAGGGGCGCGGTTAATCCCGCGGTTGCCCGGTTTCTTTTGCCGAGACGGGCTTCTCGGGGGTTTCTTCTAACAACGCGGCTTTAAGAGCTTCTCGCAGCGAACGGCACTCCACCACCTCAATCCCCTCAGGCCAGGGCTCGCTTTTTCGCAGGCGTTTAGACACTACAGCGCGTTTAAAGCCCAGTTTGGCAGCCTCGCGTAATCTGGTTTGCATTTGCCCAACCATGCGCAGTTCGCCTGAAAGCCCAACTTCGCCAATCAGCACAGTGTCGGCCCGGACAGGAGTGTCGCGATAAGAAGAGGCAATGGCAGCAGCCACCGCCAGGTCGGCAGCCGGTTCATCAATGCGAAGACCGCTGACAACGTTTGTGATAACGTCCTGGTTGCTGAGGTTCACGCCCAACCTGCGGGTAAGCACAGCCGCAAGGATAAGCAGACGGTTGAAGTCAATCCCGTTGGCAGTACGGCGAGGGTTGCCAAAGTTGGTTGGGGTTGTTAGCCCCTGGATTTCAACCAGCAGCGGACGCGTTCCTTCCATGGTTACGGCAATTGCCGAACCTGGCGCGTTGATCATACGCTCCGCCAGGAAAACCTCACTCGGGTTGCGGACTTCTACCATGCCTTTTTCCTGCATTTCAAAGACGCCCACCTCGCTGGTCGCGCCAAAGCGGTTTTTCACCGAGCGTAAAAGGCGGTATGACTGAAAATGTTCGCCCTCAAGGTAAAGTACTGTGTCGACAATGTGTTCGAGCACACGCGGACCGGCAATGGTGCCTTCTTTTGTGACATGTCCAATCAGGAACACGGTTACGCCGGTGCTTTTCGCCAGCTCTCGAAGGCGCGCGGCGCACTCCCGCACCTGGGAGATCGAGCCAGCCGCCGATTCCATCTCGGGCAGGGTCATGGTCTGAATTGAATCGATGATCACCAGGGTTGGTTTAGTGTCTTCTATGTGTTTAAAAATCACCGCCAGGTTGGTTTCTGTTACCAAAAGCAAACGCGCGGGGAGTTTTGGGCTGCCAGCCTTATCCTTTTCAGCCAGCCGGTCAGCGCGCATTTTTATCTGACGTTCCGACTCTTCGCCCGAAACATATAAGACTGTATGTTTCCCAGCCAGCTGCATAGCCATCTGAAGGGTCAGGGTACTCTTGCCGATGCCCGGGTCCCCGCCAATCAGGACAATCGAACCGGGGACGATTCCACCACCTAAAACACGCGCGAATTCCTCTATCGGCAGCGGCAGGCGGTCCTCCTGCTGGCTCTCAATGTCCGTCAGCGCGCGCACTTGAGAAGAACCAATCAGCCCGCGGACGGCGCGGGCTGATTTTTCGTTCTCGGCTTCAACTATTTCTTCGACCATTGAATCCCAGCTTTCACAACCGGGGCAGCGACCGAAGGAGCGGGAGCTAACCTTCCCGCAGACCTGACACACAAAACGTGAATAGGTTTTTGCCATATGATTATTTTACACTCCCACCATCTGGGGGGCAGTCTTTTCCTCTTCCGCGCGACCGTCGCGCTTGAGCACGACGCGCTTTTCGGGCTGACCTTCTTCGCTGAGATACTCTTCTGTATCAATCAGGATGCGGTCACCCGTGCCAAAGCTTCCAGCCAGTAAACCGTCCGAAAGGCGTTCTTCAACTTGCTGTTGGATCACACGGCGAACCGGCCGGGCGCCCATTTCGGGGTCGTAGCCAAGCTCTGCCAGGTAGTCCAAAGCGCTTTCAGTGGGCTGCAAGCGGATGTCTTGTTCAACCAGCCGTTCCTGAACCTTGTGGATCTCAAGCGAAACGATTTCGCGGATGTCCGCGCGATTTAGCGCGCGGAAAACAATCACGGAATCGAGCCGGTTGACAAATTCAGGGCGGAAGTTGCGTTTGAGCGCTTCCATCAGCTTCTTGTGCATATCATCATAGGCGAGCTGTTCTTCGCGCGCTTCGTCAAGCTCTAAGGCAAATCCCAGAGCCGACTGGCGGCGGATCATTTCGGCGCCGATGTTGGTGGTCATGATGATGATCGCGTTGCGGAAGTCCACTTTGCGCCCCTTAGAATCGGTCAGGTGACCTTCTTCCATGATTTGCAGCAGCATGTTGAGCGCTTCCGGGTGGGCTTTTTCGATTTCGTCAAACACAACGATCGAATACGGCTTGCGGCGGATGGCTTCGGTCAGTTGACCAGCCTCGTCGTAGCCGATGTAGCCTGGAGGCGCGCCCACCAGGCGGCTCATGGAGTGGCGCTCCATAAACTCGGACATGTCAATCTGAATCAGGGCGTCCTCAGATCCAAACATCTGGTTGGCAAGCGCTTTTGTCAGCTCGGTCTTGCCCACGCCAGTTGGTCCGAGGAACATGAATGAGCCAATCGGGCGGTGTTCGCTCTTGAGCCCAGCCCGCGCGCGGCGGATTGCCTTCGACACGGCTTGGATGGCTTCTTTTTGTCCGATGATCGCCTTACTGAGATCTTCTTCGAGATGGAGCAGCTTGGCAGATTCCTCTGTGGCGATTTGTGTCAGCGGGATACCGGTCCACATCGAGATCACCTCGGCGATATCCTCGTCCGTCACAGTCGGGGCATTAGCGCGGTCCCACCCATCCCGCAGCGACTGAAGCTCTTCTTCAAGCACAGCCTGTATCTTCGTGAGGGTTTCAATCGCGTCATGATCCAGGTTGGAATCGGAGTTGCGTAATTGCTGGTTTGTCTCGCGCAGTCTGGTCACAATGTCTTTACTGCTGAGCGCCGCCTCGCTTTTGTACATGCGCACACGAGACGCGGCTTCATCAACCAGGTCAATTGCCTTATCTGGCAGGAAGCGGTCGGTAACATAGCGGGCGCTGAGTTTCGCGGCTGCGTCCAGGGCTTCGTCGCTGATTTTCAGGCGGTGGTGTTCTTCGTATTTATGCCGGATTCCCCGCAGGATCGCGATCGTCTCGGGGACAGTTGGCTGTTCCACCATGATCGGTTGGAAGCGGCGCTCAAGTGCCGCGTCGCTTTCGATATTTTTTCGATATTCGTTGATGGTGGTAGCGCCGATTACCTGCAGCTCCCCACGTGAAAGCGCGGGTTTGAGGATGTTGGCAGCATCCACGGAGGAGCCAGCCGAACCAGCCCCAACCAGCATGTGGAATTCATCGATGAAAACGATCGCGCCGCTGGCTTTGAGTTCATCAATCACTCGCTTGAGGCGTTCCTCAAACTGCCCGCGGTACATCGTTCCGGCAACCAGTGAGCCAACATCCAGCTGGAGCACCCGCTTTTTGAGCAGCAGTGCCGGCACATCTCCTTCGATGATGCGCTGAGCCAGCCCTTCAACGATGGCGGTTTTGCCGACACCCGGTTCACCAATCAGAGCGGGGTTGTTCTTGGTACGCCGCGCCAGAATCTGGATGACGCGCTCAATTTCCTTTTGACGCCCGATGACGGGGTCAAGCTTGCCGGCTTCCGCCAGGAAAGTCAGATCTGTTGCCAGCTGATCCACCAGGGGCGAATTGCTCTCAGCTTCCTTTTCTTTTCGGCTCAGCCGGCGCGGAGCGCCTACGCCCTCGGTGTCGGACCGGCCGCGGCGTTCTTCTTTTTCTTCTGGGCGAGTCTGGCGCTGTTCGTCAGCCTCTTTAGTCTCCCGCACAACGCGGTTGGTATGTCTGCGCAGCTGTTCGGGTGTGATCCCAAATTGAGTGAGGATTTGCATTCCCTTCAGTTCGGTATCTCTGCACAAAGCAAGCAGAAAATGTTCCGAGCCAACCGCCGGGGAGCCGTCTTTCTCGGCTTCTTCGATCGCTAACTCGAGAGTCTTTTTGATATCTTCGCCAAGCCTCAATTCCTGATCGGGCTGTTGCTCGCTGCCGCCTTCCATGATGGCATTGAGGATGACGCTTTCATCAACCCCAAGATCCCGCAATACACGGTTCGCGACGCAGCCATCTTCGGTGATGATGCCGGCCAGAAGATGATCCGTGCCAATAGCCTCGGCATGGAAACGCGTGGCAATCCGGCGGGCGTTGCTTAAAATCTGCTTGGCTTTTTGTGTTAATTGGTACTTATTAGCCAAAGTAAACCTCTATTTCTTTCGCTGCCTTGAGAGGCAAAATCCTGCCGTTGTAGTCCCGATGTTCGATTTTGGCAGGGGAAATCAGGCGGGGGAACCCTCGCAAAGAAGGCTCACAACACTCCGGAATGATGTTCTCCGGTAATGCGAGTATACCAAATTATCCAGCATGATTGCTGGCTGTGAAAGAGATATGATGAAAGATTAACAAAACTTTTACTTCACCAGCGGCGCCTGACTGACCAGCTCAGAGATGCTTCCGGAATCAATCTGAACCGGGTTGGCAGCGCCGAGAGCTAAAAACATCAGTCTGGCGTTGGGGTCCCATTCCAAAGCAGGATCCTTCTGGACGTAGAGTTTACCGCCGTCCGCGCCAAAAACGTACTGCTCCACGGGAAAGGCGGAATAGTTTCCACTTATGTCGCCAAAGCTGGCAGGCCAGATTGCGGGTTCAATCTCGAACGTCCCTGCCGGGACGTTAAAAAGAAACCGGGTGCCCAACCCCACGGAACACGCGGCGTTCCAACCGATGACATGCTCAGCTTGTGGATCAATAATGATGCCAATGCTGTAAGCGTGCGGCGCATCGTTAACCTTGGGCAGGTCAAATTCGTAGCGTGTGCCGCCAGAGGACGGTTCGTAGGAGTAAACCTCAATCCTTTCAGGACCCTTTAGTTCGGGGTCGAAGCTGCAGCCGCCAACCATGCGGGTGTAATACAGCCGACCGTTCTCTGCCCAACCCAACAGCGTATCTCCCAGGATTTCCGGGGAGGATACCTTGGCTATTTCCGCTACCTTCATGTTTTGGGTAAGATCATAGATGATGAAGGAATTCGCGCACCTTGCCTCAAATGCAAGATAGTGCCCGTCCAGCGAAAAACGAGGTGAGTTCTGGAGGCAATCTGATGGATAGCCGAACGGATGAGCTGAATCACCCATATGGAAAACGGAATTGTCAGCCGGATTGAAGACAAAGACCCAATAATCTCTGACGTAGGCATATAAATTCACAGCAGGGATCTCGGGTTCAGCCGTGGGCTGAGGTTCCTGGGTAGGGAGCTCAACGGCAGGCGTATTGGTTGGTTGGGGGTCAGTCGCCTGGGGCGGGATTGGTGTGGGCTGCGGGCTAACCGGCTGAACACAAGCGCTGGCGCTGAGCAAAACGATTAATGCGATAAGAATGTATGCTTTTTTCATCGTTATCCTCACTTTTTTTGAATTTTTTCAATTGGTCTTCCGGGATGGCGCAAATTTCGGCTGCCAACAAAGTCACTATTACCAAAGGTTACTTTTTAAGGTCGGTCTTTCTTTCTTAACAACGAACCGCGACTTTTCATTGATCGTGATTCTTCTTGTCCTTCGGCTTACCTTCCAACTGCTCCTTATACTGTGCTTCTCCCCACCTTTCAGCAAAACCGCTCCAATAGGTGAGGCTGATCACTGAGCCCAGAAAAGACAGCCCCACAGCGCTGACAATCAGACCGATCTTCAGCCCGTTAAGCAGCCCCGGAATACCGCCGGTTAAAAGACCGCCCAGGGTGAAGAGCAAAACCACTCCCAACGCGATCAGAGCGTACACCTTGAGCGCCTTCAGGTAACCGCGCATCTTGTTTTCTGGCGTGGGCTGCGGGTCGGTCTGCATGGCTATTCCTATCGGTTTATTTCATTCCAGAAAGCTCTGGATTGGGCGGACGAAATGGCAGGTGTAGCCGTTTGGCAGCTTTTGCAGATAGTCCTGGTGATACTGTTCTGCCTGCCAGAATGTGCCGAGCGGCTCTAGCGCGGTAACGACCGGGCGTTTCCAAGCACCGCTCTGATTCACTCTGGCGATCATTGCTTCCGCTACCTGTTTTTGAGCCTCATCAGCGTAAAAAATGGCTGAACGGTAGGAAGTTCCGATGTCATTGCCCTGCCGGTTGAGCGTTGTGGGATCGTGCATGCGAAAGAAGAAATCCAAAAGTTGTTGTAAATCTGTTTTTTGAGGGTCGAATACAACTTTCAGGGCTTCGGCATGGCCAGGGTGATGCTGATAGGTAGGATGATCGTTTTCGCCGCCGGTATACCCGCATTCGGTATCAAGCACGCCGGGTTGATGGCGGAAGAGCTCCTCCATTCCCCAAAAGCAGCCGCCCGCAAGGACAATCTCGTTCGGTTCCTGTTTTGACGTCATATCTGTTCTTTCGTAATTTCAGTTAGAGCCCGATGGCTGGGCACTTATTTAGCGCCCATATGGTCTTCAAGGTAAGCTTTCAGCACAACCGCCTGGTTGAACTGCTGGTTTTTTGCCCCATACAGGAGCGTCACCGTATGCTGCTGGCTTTCTTGCATGACCTTGAGAATGTCCGCCTGGGCTTGCGGGTTCGCGTCCAACTCCTGGCGATATTGCTCAGAAAACTGCGGGTATCTTTCGGGGATGTGACCAAACCATTTACGCAAAGCCGTACTGGGAGCAAGCTCTTTAAGCCAGCCATCCAGCCGCGCGTTTTCTTTTTTGATTCCTCTTGGCCAAACGCGGTCCACAAGCAGGCGAATTCCGTCGCTTTCCTGATAGGGTTCATAAATACGCTTGATTTGGATTGTCATCGTCACCTCATTTCAACGAGAGAGATGGTAAAAGGATTAATTAATTGTATCAACTTTCGCCGGCAATTCATAACTTTTAATTAAAAGCTTCTACAGAAAATCACCTCTTGCGTTTTTCCAGAACAAGATGTATTATTGGCTAAAGCCAATAATAAGGAACTTATGCC
>LUZV01000020.1 GCA_001603765.1 Anaerolineales bacterium Chloro_02
GGCTAACTATGCAGCGACCAAATTCGGAGTGATCGGTCTTACTAAAACCTGGGCGCGTGAGCTTGGTAAGTACCAGATCCGCGTCAACGCGGTTGCTCCAGGCTTCATCCTGACTGAGATGGTTCAAAAAATGCCCGAGAATGTGCTCGCCACAATGTCAGCAAACACTCCGCTTAAGCGGCTCGGTAAACCTGAAGAGATCGCCAACGTCTATGCCTGGCTCGCCAGCGACGAGGCTTCTTATATTCACGGCGCTGTCATTAGTGTTGATGGCGGTATTGTTTTAGGGACGTAGTTGACGCACCGAAAATTTGGCTGAACAACCAACTATTGAAAGGAACTAAAACATGACTCGCTACGCAACGATTATCGGTACTGGGATGTATCTTCCCGAAATTGAAGTTTCCAACGAAACCTTCGCTCAATGGATGGGCGAGGTCAACCCTAAACTGGCAGAGGTTGTTTCGAAGTTTGAACTTTCCAGTGGGATCTCAACCCGTTTTTATGCTCCGGATGACTGGGCGACTTCTGATCTGGCTGCCGCGGCTGGGAAAGCTGCCATTGCTGACGCAGGTTTGACCCCTGAGGATATCGACCTGGTGATCCTGGGAACAGACAGCCCCGACTACATCACTCCCGCGACCTCGGTGGTCACGCAATATAAACTTGGCTGTGTCAATGCCGGCACCTGGGACGTCGGCTGCGCTTGCGCCTCATTCCCAACCGCGCTTTCTCAGGCGGCGGGTTTGATTGCCACCAATCCTCATATGAAATACATCCTGGTAATCGGCGCGTACATGATGCACAAACTTTCCGATTATAAACACGATGTAACAGCCTTCTTCTATGGCGATGGCGCTGGCGCGGCGGTGGTGGGGGTGTCTGATAAGCCAGGTTATGTTTCCTGCTCAATTAAGGCTGACGGCTCATACCATAAAAACTGGGGGATTTATTCTGGCGGGACTTATGAACCAGCCACAGTCGAAAGCGTTGAAGCCGGGCGCACCAAGGTGAAGCTGGTTACCCCTTTCCCGCCTTCAGTCAACCTCGAAGGCTGGCCGGCACGAATCCGTGAGTGTGCAGCTAACGGTGGTTTTGCCCTCGATGAAATTGATCACATCATTTTCACCCAGGTAAATATTAATAGCATCAAGCAGGTTATGGATGATCTTGGGTTACCGGTTGAGAAGGCGCATCATGTGATGGATAAGTGGGGCTATATGGGTTCGGCTTGCTTGCCAGTCGCGTTCCACGACGCCATTAAGCTCGGCAAGATCAAACCCGGTATGCGCGTAGTGTTCTGCGGTTCTGGCGTCGGCTATAACCAGGCAGCAACCTGTTTCATCATGCCTTAATGGAGGCTTTTACGTGAGCTGGCAAGAAGACTATAAACAAAAGATTATCACCTTATCTGAGGCGATCAGCAAAGTCAGCTCGGGGATGACTCTCCAGATAGGCATTGCGGCATCTGAGCCGGTTGGAATGCTCGAAGAGCTGGCACGGCAGGCTGAGAGGCTGCAAAACATCACAACCTGGACGTGTTTACCAATGCGACCCTATGACATCTTCATGAAACCAGAGATGGAGGGGCGCTTCTTCAATGAAAACTGGTTTTATGGCGCGCCGGATAGGGCTGTGCATGCTGAGGGAAGAGTTTCGTATACCCCCAATAACTTGCACCAGGCAGGCATCGATAAGCTGAAGGGGCATGGCGGTCGGCTTGATATGATGCTCGGCACTTGCACTCCACCTAACGCGGATGGTTATGTCTCCCTCTCAATGGGTGCGGTTGTCGAACGCGACATGATCGACGCGGCGGATATGGTTATTCTGGAAGTTAACGAGAATTTACCTTGGACGGATGGGGATGTGGTCATTCCGATTTCAACGGTGGATTACTTTGTGGAATTTAATAGCCCGCTTGTGCAAGTTCCGCAAGCTGAACCCAACGAGATAGATGAGCAGATCGCGCGGCATGTGGCTGAGTTCATTGACGACGGCTGCACTATTCAGCTTGGGATTGGCGGCATGCCGACAGCTGTCGCGGGTTTTATCACTGACCGCAAACACCTCGGCGTTCACTCTGAGCTCCTGGTAGACGGGGTCTATAAGCTCTGGGAAGCTGGCGCGGCAGATAACAGCCGCAAGACCCTGCATCCGGGTAAGTTTGTGGCAACGTTCGCGATTGGCACACAGCCGCTTTATGATTTTATGAATGAAAGCCCCGATGTGCTGCTGTTGCGCGGAAGTTATGTGAACAACCCCTATGTGATCGCGAAGAACTACAAGATGATCAGCATCAACACCGCCATCCAGGTCGACGTGCTCGGACAGGTCTGCTCCCAAAGCCTTGGGACCCGCCAGTTCAGCGGCACGGGCGGTCAGCTCGACACGCACCGCGGAGCGCAAATGTCGGAAGGCGGGAAGGGTATCATCGCATTGCGCTCAACCGCCAAAAATGGAACCATCTCGACGATTGTGCCAACGCTTGCGCCTGGCGCGGGTGTAACCGTGCCGAGTCAGGATGTGGACACAATCGTTACTGAATACGGCAGCGCTCAGCTGCGGGGACTCTCTGTGAAGAATCGCATGGAGGCATTGATAAAAATCGCCCACCCAGATTTCAGGGAATCTATTCGTGAAGAATGCCACCGATTGGGTATCGTACCCGATAAGCAGTTCTTCTAATTGGAGGCTCAATGGACAAAGCATTACTTGGTAAGTGGACACAAGCTAAGGATCAGCCTTACCCGGGTCTTTTCTTTGTGTTTCTTGAGGATGGAAGTTTTGAAGCGCGCTATGACGCCCTGGGGATTGTTTCGAGCGGAACCTGGCAGGCTAATGCAGGTCAGATTGATATGGACCAACAGAAACACACGTTTGGGTTGGTCGGCAAGTATATTGGCTGCTATGAGATCGTTGGCGACTTGCTCAGGATGAACCTCGTGGCAGCCGGGGAGCATGAACGGCCAACCTCCTTGGATAACGCAGTTGTCTATCTAAAAGAACAGGAGTAATTGGGTATGGCAAAAAAACTCTCTCGCGGCGTTGCCGTCGTAGGCGTTGGGATGAGCAAGTTCGGGGTATTCCCCGAAAAAACATCCCGTGACCTATTTGTGGAGGCGTTTCAGGAGCTAATGCAGAGCGTTCAAAAAGGGTTTAACCCCAATGATATTGAAGCTTTCTACATGGGCAACTTCACCTCGGATTATTTTGAAAACCAATCTCACCTGGCGCCGATTGTTGCAAATTGGGTAGGGATCTCGCCGGCAGCGAGCACACGCATTGAGGATGCCTGCGCGAGCGGCGGCGTTGCGCTGCGTCAGGCAATGCTGGCAATTGCTTCTGGGGATGTGGATGTCGTCTTGGTAGGGGGTCTTGAAAAGATGACTGATTTGCCCGGGGCAAAGGTCACCGACGCGTTGGCATTGGCGGCAGATTCGATGTTCGAGATTCCTGCTGGCTTTACCTTCCCCGGATTTTACGCTGCTATGGCAACAGCCTACATCGATAAATATCAGGCTGATCCTGATGCGCTCTTGCGCGTAGGTATCAAAAACCACGAAAATGGGGCTCTTAACGACAAAGCACAGTTCAACCAGACCATCAGAAGTGTTATGACTGGGAAGCAGAAAAAGGCGGAACAAAAAGGGTTGCCGATACCCGATTGGCAGGACGAAATGGCGTTTCTGAAGGACCCTAAAGCCAATCCGATGATTGCCTGGCCTCTGCGTCTGTTTGACTGCTCGCCGGTCTCAGATGGGGCGGCGGCGGTGCTGTTGGTGAGTGAAGAGCTGGCCGATAAGTTCGCCGACGAACCTCTCTTCATCGTAGGTTCAGGGCAGGCAAGCGACGGCGCATTAGCCGAGCGAGCCTCTCTGAGCGAAGTGCCAGCTGCTGCTCTCGCTTCTCAGCAAGCTTATGAGATGGCAGGGATACAACCTGATGATATCGATTTTGCCGAAGTGCATGATTGTTTTACAATCGCTGAAATTATGGCGAGTGAGGATTTGGGCTTCTTCCCGCGCGGTGAAGGGTGGCGAGCCGCGATGGAAGGGCGTACAGCGCGCGACGGAAGCCATCCGATCAATACCAGCGGCGGCTTGAAATCCAAGGGTCATCCTGTTGGCGCTTCCGGTGTGGGGCAGGTGGTGGAAGTGTGGAAACAGATGCATGGCTTGGCAGGAGAGCGTCAGCTGCGCGGCAACCTTAGGTATGCTCTGACCCATAATGTTGGCGGAACAGGGCAAACCTGTGTGGTGCATATTTTCGAAAAGAGGAATTAAGATGACTGAGCATGCCTTGCACTCAAAAGCTTTTAATCAGGCGATTGAAGAAGACCTCATCATTGGCTCTCGCTGTCTGGTTTGCGGAAAAATCTCTATCCCGCAGCGTCAAATTTGCCCCAATTGTCATTCTGACCAGGCAGAACGCGTTCAGGCAAGCGGACAGGGAACTCTGGCTGCTTTCACGGTAATCTACGTTCCTCCGACAAGTATGGCGGATGCAGGCTACAACGCTAAAAACCCTTACTGCGTCGGGATTGTGAGCCTTGAGGAAGGTCCTCGAATCAGCGCGCAAATCGTTGGGCTCGACCTTTCTGATCCCGCAGCTATCAAGATCGGAATGCCCCTCAGGCAAACCTTCGTTACTCGCGGAGAAGGCGAAACGGCTAAAAAGTTTCTGGCGTTTGAGCCAATTTAAGAGGATAACGTGCCCAGGATCGCCGTCAATAACATCAACCTCTATTACGAATTGCACGGACCCGAAGACGGGGATGTGATCGTGCTTTCGAATGGAATCATGATGAGCACAGCCAGCTGGTATTTTCAAACTCGGGCGCTTGCTAAACATTTCCGTGTGCTGTTATATGACTGCCGCGGAATGTGGCAGAGCGACCATCCTGAGGGTCCGTATTCGATGGAGCTGCACGCTGATGACCTGGCTGGTTTGTTGAATGCGCTTGGGATCGAAAAAGCCCACATCGCGGGGATTTCTTATGGCTCGGAGGTGAGCCTGATGTTCGCGCTGCGATACCCTGAAAAGACCAAAAGTCTGATGGTTATCGACGGGGTTTCTGAAGTACCGCAATTACTCAGGCTGCAGTCCTATCCATGGAAGCTGGCTGGAGAGCGGAATGATGCTGATTTACTCTTCCACACCTCAGTTTTCTTAAATTTTGGGGAAGAATATCTGAAGAAAAATGAAGCCCTGCTTCCGGCGGCACACGACAATTTTGCCAAATTGAATCTGACCTCATTTGTTAAGCTGATGGATGCCTTTTCGACCTATAATATTACAGAGCAGTTAGGTCAAATTGACTGCCCCACTTTAATCGTTGTGGGAGAAGAAGAC
Organism: Anaerolineales bacterium Chloro_02; assembly: GCA_001603765.1. Taxonomy (GTDB): domain Bacteria; phylum Chloroflexota; class Anaerolineae; order Anaerolineales; family Anaerolineaceae; genus Mesolinea. The sequence goes on from LUZV01000020.1 coordinate 5,356, forward strand.
CAAATTAAGGGGCGTAAGCTGGCAGAGATCATGGTGGCGCGCATCCCTCAGGCTGAATATTTTGTTGTCCCCGGAGCAGGGCACGCGCTCTGCCTGGACAAACCCGAACCGCTTAACACACTGCTTTTAGGCTTTGTGTTAAAACATAGCGGACGGGATTGACTTTATGAAGATAGTCCGCGATAAAATATCGCTGGCAATCATTAAACGACTAATTAATAAGGAGAAAAAATGAAAAAGTCGATATTTTTTGTTGTGGCTGTGCTGCTCGTAGCGAGCATGGTCCTGGGCGCATGCGCCCAACCCACCCCAACCGCTGTGGTCACTGAACCCCCTGCGGCAACCGAAGCCCCCGCGGCAACCGAAGCCCCCGCGGCAACTGAGGCGCCTGTTGTAACCGAAGCTCCGGCTCGTTTGACCTGCGCCGAACCCATCAAAGTCGGTTTGATTACTGACATTACTGGTCCTCTGGCTATCTATGGTGCCATGATTCAACGCGGTTTCATGCTCGGCATGGAATACGCGACCGGTTCCGAAGGCTCAGCTGGACCTGTCTTCAGCTTTGCCGATGCCCAGGAAAGCACCTTCAAGATCGATGACTGCGAAATCCAGGTGTTCGTCCGTGATGATGCTGGCTTGCCCGACAATACAACCACTGTTGCCAACGAACTGATCGATATCCAAAAAGTTGATTTCCTCGTTGGAACCGCCTCCTCAGGCGCCACAGCCGTCTTACAGGGTATTGCCCTCGCGCACGAAATTCCGCTGATTGTTGCACCCGCTGCTGCTAATGACATCACCGGTAAAGACTTTAACGAATACACGTTCCGCACCTCGCGCAATAACTATCAGGATGCGATCAATGAGTGCAAAGCTCTGACCGCTAACTACAAAACATTCATCCAGATTGCTGCTGATTACGCTTTTGGTCACGGCTCCGCTGAAGCTTTCCGCGATGCCTGCACCCTCGACGGCGGCAAGTTTGTGGCTGATGATATCTTCGCTCCCGCCACTACCACCGATTTTACTCCATATATGGAGCAAATCGCTGCCTCTGGTGCTGAAGCTTATATCGTCTCCTGGGCTGGTTCAGGCTTTATCTCCCTTGTCCAGGCAGCAAAAGACCAGGGCGTCACCGACAAAATGGAACTTGGTACTACCTTCATTGATAACATGCTGACCCCAGTTTTCTACGGCAATGCCATTGGCACCACCGCGGGTATTCTCTATCACTGGTCTGCCCCAAAGAACGCTGCCAACGATTTCCTCGTGGCTCAGGCAAGCAGCCGCTATGGTGTGCATCCTGACCTCTTTGATGCTGACGGCATGAATGCCGCTATCATGATTGTTGAAACCCTCAAAAAGACCAATGGTGATGTTACTCCAGCCGTTTTGGTTGCGGCCATGGAAGGTCTCGAGTTCGAAGGACCCAAGGGCGTCATCTTTATCCGCCCCGAAGATCATGTTGCCATCCAGGATATGTACATTCTCAAACTTGAGAACGTAACTGATCCCACCGGCAATTATTATTCCTATGTTAATACCACCCGCCCCGAGCCTCCCTGCCTGCTTCCTGAAGGCTTGAAGGATCACTGCGGCTCGCTGCCTTACGGCAACCTGTCTGGTAAATAGTTGTTTGGTCTACGTGTCCCTGGAGGCTTTGCGGGCGTCCAGGGACACTCTTTAATCTCAAGCAAACCGCAAGACCAAAGAGAAGTGAGATGTTATGACGGTACGCGATACGATCATTGAAACACAAGACCTGACCAAGTACTTTGGCGCGATGGTGGCTGTTGATGGAGTCAGCATCAAGATTCAAGCCGGCACGCTCCATGCTATCATCGGACCTAACGGCGCGGGCAAGACGACCTTCTTCAACTTGCTGAGCGGGAATCTCAAACCAACCAGCGGCAAAGTGTTCTATAAAGGCGTGGATCTGACGGGAAAGCCGATCCATCGTATGATTCACCTGGGCATGGGAAGATCCTTTCAGATCACGAACATTTTTCCTAACCTGACTGTGCACGAGAATATTCGTTTGGCGTCGCAGGCTATGGAGAATATGAATTTCCGTCTCTTGTTGGATACAGCGAAAATGGACCGCTGTGAACAGCGCACTGCCGAAGTGATTGAAAGGGTGGGCTTAAAGAATCAGTCTTATCTGCCTGCCAGGGTCCTTTCGCACGGAGATCAGCGCAAATTAGAACTCGGTATGATCCTCGCGCCTGACCCTGAGCTGCTGCTTTTGGATGAGCCAACAGCGGGCATGGCGACCGATCAGGTACCTGAGCTCATCACCCTGATTCAGGATGTGCAGAAATCTGGCACAAAAACCGTTATCCTGGTGGAACATAATATGAACGTTGTCATGAGTGTTTCAGATCGGATCACCGTCATGCACCAGGGGAAAGTCATCGCCGAAGGCACCCCCGCAGAAATTGCCGCAAATCATGAAGTACAAACTGCTTACCTGGGAGGGCTGTATGACCTCAACCTTTAGTTGTTATCCCGGGAAGCCTGGGAATAGAAACGAGTGGGAATGGAGCAAACTATGAGCAATATCCTTGAGGTGAAGAATATCCATTCCTTTATCAATCAGTATCACATCCTGCAGAATGTGGATTTTGTTGTACCGCAGGGCTCCATCACAGCCCTTCTCGGACGCAATGGCGCCGGGAAAACCACCACCCTGAAGTCAATTCTTGGGCTTGCGTCAGTCAGACAGGGGAGCGTCATTTTTAATGGAAGAGAAGTTCAGGGCATGCCGCCTTATGAGATTGCGGCGCTCGGTATTGGCTTTGTGCCTGAGCACCGCGCGATCTTTAGAGATTTATCCGTTGAAGAGAACTTAAAAATTGCCGAGCGGAGTAAAGGTGATCTGGATCGAAAAAGGGAGTTCATCTTTAACCTTTTCCCGGATTTGAAGAAATTCCTCAATCTCAGGGGCACTGAGCTTTCGGGCGGGCAGCAGCAAATGCTGGCGATTGCCAGGGCGCTGGTTGCGGATAACAGTTTGCTGTTGATTGATGAACCCAGTGAGGGGTTGGCGCCGGTAATTATTGAACACATGATTAATGTAATCCGACAATTATCCGAGCGGATCACGGTGGTCTTGGTAGAACAAAACTTCCTGGTCGCCAGTAAGCTGGCAGAATACTTTGTCATCATTGAAGAAGGCAAATCGGTTGAAGCAGGGCTTATGAAAGACCTTGAAGCAGACAAAGCGATGATTCACCGTTACCTTGGGGCGGCGTAGGGGCTACTATGAAAACTACATTAAGAAAAAACTCCAAAGCAATCATCATTCTTGTCGTCATTGCCGCCTTTTTGTTTGTGGCTGCCAGGGGTATGTCTGGCAAAGATGTGATTATTACCGTTTTACGTGGGTTTTCGATTGGATCAGTCACTTTTTTGGTGGCAGCCGGCTTCTCGTTAATCTTTGGGTTACTGGACGTGCTCAACCTGTCGCAGGGAACCCTTTATATGATTGGGGCTTATGTTGGTTGGACTGTCTATGTGCGCCCAGATACCTTTGTGGATGTTTTAACTCCCATTTTGCTCATCCTCGCGGGATTTTCTTTGTCAAGTCTCTGGGAAAGGTTCGCCAAACGCATTCAGCTTGGGGCCAAACCGCAAAAGATCGCTGCCTGGGTAATGATCCTGGTCGGTTTTGGGCTGCTTGCCTTGATTCTAACTCGCTATCCAATTGCCAGTTGGGACCTGAATAATTATTCCCAAAGTCCCATTACTTACTCCTATATGGCTGACCAGGGAATGCCTATCATCCCCGCTGAGGCTGTCTTCCAGAAAATATCACCATTTGTGGCTGTAATAGGGATCCTGGTAACCAGCAGCCTGTCAGCCTTTAGCATTGCCCTGCTCAACAGCGGTACAGCCACAACTGAAACTGCGAACTGGCGAAAATATTTTGTTCCTGGCGTGTTGGTTTTGGTTGGTGTTTTGGCTTTGGTGTTTAACGCACGGATCACAAGTTGGATGTATGGGATGAATTCCAACTGGTTGTTTGTAATTGCCATCCTGGTTTCCGTGATCAGTGGGGTGGGGCTTGGGGCGCTGATGGAAACAACCTTAATCCGCCCTCTTTACAGTCGTCCTATCTACCAACTGATGCTTACCCTCGGTCTGGGAACGATTGGCGTGCAGATTGTCCAAGCGGTCTGGGGGCGACCAGAGTTCGTCTTGCCGAAACCGGCGCTTTTTACAGGCACGGGCGGAGTTTGCCCTGCCACCAATCTGGCGGATCTGTTTGAGAATCACTGCTCAACTATCCTGTTGTTAGGTGGGCGTGTGCGCGTTTATGACGAAATCTTTATCCCGATCGTCGGGATTATCGTGCTGATTGTAGTCTGGATATTGCTGAAACGCTCGCGCATCGGCATGATCATTCGAGCTGGCGTGCAAGACCGTCAAATGGTGGAAGCCCTGGGCATTAATGTGCGGCGGGTTTTCACACTGGTGTTTGCCTTAGGCGTGGGTTTGGCAGCTTTCGGCGGAGCGTTGGCGGCGCCATCTTCTGGTTTGACCCCAATGATGGGAGAAAAACTATTGTTAAGCGCGCTGATCGCTTTGGCCATCGGCGGACTGACAAGCTTCCCTGGCGCGGCTCTTGGTTCACTGTTGGTGGGGCTCATTCAGCAATTTATGATCAAATATGGCCAAATTGGCATCCCCCTTCCATTTACGGATGCTGTGTTTAAGCCTTCCCCGCCGCTTGTGCCGGCTTCGACGGTGCTGCTGATGGTAATCGTACTGCTCATCTTGCCGGGCGGTTTGTTGGGAACCAAGGAATAGCCATGAAAAATAACACGAACGTTTTCATCAAGAATCGCGGGATCCTGATATTTTTCGCGGTTATGCTGTTGGCGCCCTTTCTGATTGGGCTGCTTGAAGGCTCTTCTCCTGCTGTGATCTTGAACAACCGTGGCAGTATGTCAAAATTCCTCGAAGGCTTGGGGATCGAGATTTTCATCCTGGCAATGTTTGCGCTCAGTTATGACCTTCTTTTTGGGATTACCGGGCTGCTTTCTTTCGGACATTCCATGTTTTTTGCGGTTGCCGCCTACCTAACAGGGATCGCCCTTAAAACCATGCACCTTCCGTTTTGGCAAGTTGTCTTGTTGGTGCTGCTGGTGGCGGTCATCCAGGCACTACTGTTTAGCCTGGTCTTGCCACGCGTAAAAGGCGTGACTTTTACGCTGGTGAGCCTTGGGTTGGCGTCTGTCTTTCACATTATTGTCATGTCCAGCGACATGATCAATCTGACGGGCGCGGATGTTGGGCTTCAGGGTGTTCCTGTTCCGGCTTTCATCAGCCCGGTAAGCGAGCGCCTGCGCTTTTATGTCATCGCTTTGTCTTTGTTGGTAGCCACTTTCCTTTTCTATCGACGTTTTGTGGCATCCCCAACCGGACGGGTTTGTGTCGCCATTCGTGAAAACGAGGGGCGGGCAAAGATGTTGGGCTATAACACCACCCTTTTCAAAATTGTTGTCATGGTTATCTCGTCCCTGACCGCGTCGATCGCTGGTTTGCTGCATGCCCTCTATCAGCCGATCATCAGCCCAGGGGTGGCAGATTTGGGATATACCGTGATGGGTCTATTGATCGTATTGGTTGGTGGTGTGGGTACTCTCAGCGGCGCGATTGTTGGCGCGTTTGCCCTCCGACTGCTTGACTTTACCCTGCGGCGCTATATTGGCGAATCCGCCGCTATCATCACAGGCGCAATCTATGTGATTTTTGTGTTATTCGTCCCTTATGGGATTATCGGAACGATGAACTTGCGGCAGTTTAAGACGAAGCAAGGCTGGCAGCGCCTATTAGGGCTGCTCAAGCCGAAAGAGTAACAAAGTGTGGATAACAAAAACCCGGACACACCGGGTTTTTGTTTTTTCAGTTACTGAGCGGTCCTTACACTGCCAAACAACTCCAAAATGAATTTATTTGCTTATGCAAAACACACGATTCAGGCATAACAAGCCGCAAAATCTTTTCATCTCACGGGTGCAATACCTCAATCAAACCAGATCGGATTAGTGATCAGAGCTGGCATCGGCGGCAGGAAGTTAAAAAACGTGCGTTGAACCTCTATCCGCCAATAGCCAGGCGCAGGAACTGGCAGCGTGAGCTCAAAATTACCTTTCTCAGAAGCACGTAAGACCTCCTGTGAGCCCTCTCTCGAAATCAACCTGACGGAATCTCCCGCTTCAAGCGCTGTCCCCTTGATTGACGCTTGCAGCCCTTGCCTCCAGGTCAGGCTGTCGCCATAGGTTTGCCCGTCCACGTCCAGCAAAACTTGCAGCTTGGTCGGGCTGAAGGCAAGATAGCTTCTGCCTTGTTTGACAGCCTTGAGGATGTCTGTTTCGCTGTTGGAATCAGCCAGAACGTACATACAGGGGCTGGCGAGGCGCTGAAAGAAGGTGTCTTCGTGATAATCGCTGCCGCAAACAGCCACCTGCTTAAGTCCAGCTTTCAGCATAGCATCCCAACGGGCGACGGCTTCCATGTTCGAAGGACGCATCGGCCCATTCCAAATCTCGATCAGGTCAAAGTCGATCATATTCAGATCAAACTGAAAGCCAAAACTGGTTTCGTATGGATGATTGATGGAAATCAGCGCGCCACTCTGGCGAGCCTGACGGAAAATTGCTTGCGCCTCTTCAAGGCTGTTGGCGATGAAACTGCCTTGGTAAGGCTGCTCGACGCCGAGGAAGTTGCTGTGGCCCTGATAATGTGTCCATTCTTGCCCTGGGATGATTGTGAGCCCCTCCACTTGTGGGAAGGAAGCGCGCCTGACTGGCTGGTTATGGTCAGTAACGGCAATAAAATCCAACCCATGGATGCGGGCGTGCCTGGCAAGATGGTTGAGCGGGAGCGTGCCGTCGGACGCCAGCGTATGCACATGCAAATCGCCGCAAAGCCAACGGGG
>LUZV01000197.1 GCA_001603765.1 Anaerolineales bacterium Chloro_02
CACCACTCTTGCGGGCAATGAACCCATAACCTTTTTCGCCATTAAACCATTTAACGGTTCCGACTTCTCTTTGTGACATGACTTGATGTTCCTCTCTGAAATAACTAATAAAATTTTTATTTGGGGGTTTACTATCGAGAAAGTGTTGGCTTTTCCTACTGCAAACGACCACAACGCAACCAATAATACATGAATTATTACAAATTGTCAACCAATTGAGGGGGTTCGAAGGCGGTAGGTTAGCAAGCTTGGAATAGGGAGGGATGCGTGTTGTCGCCTGAGATAACAAAAGGTAAGCTGAGTTAACGGAGATTGTTGCGCAATCAAACCCACTTTACGGCACAAAATATCGCTGCAATTCGTTCCTCGAAAGGTCGAGCGTCGCGAAGGACCTTTCTCCCACGAATCTCCCACCTAAAGCGCCAGGGTTAATCACACGAGTGTTATCGACCATTTCATTTCTGAACTGGTGTGTGTGCCCATGGATCACATAATCATGCTCACCGCTTGCAATTTGGTTTTCAAGTTCTGTTCTCTGATCGCCGTGAATCATAAAAATCTTCCTGCCGTCCAGACAAAGCGCCAACGCTTCTTCACAAACAAACTGACTCGATATCCCTGCGGCTTTTACGGAGATCATTAATGGGTCATCACCATTGCCAAACGCTAAATAGAGCGAGAAATCTTTAAATTCTTTTAGCAATTCTCCTGAAATCAGATCGCCAGCATGGAGGATGGTGTTGATACCTAATTCCCTGAAAATATCCAGCGCGTAGCGAACGTTAGGGTGATTGTTGTGACTGTCGCTCATCAAACCAATTAACATTTTCGTCTCCGTTTTTAAAACCCAATTATAATCTGCCTAAGGGACAATCCCTGTGGTAAAATCAGTTGGTATAGAACGTGCAATCTAATAGTCAATCTGGAGAACCCAACATGGCTTCATCACTTCAACAAGGAATCGACGCGGCGAAATCAGGCATGATGGAACAGGCTTTAGCGCATCTGAAGGATGCGATCGTTGAGGAGCCTGAAAACGCAAATGTATGGGTTTGGCTCTCCGCGATTATTGAAGACGAGGAAAAACAAACTATTTTCCTGAAAAAAGCCCTTGAGATTGACCCCGCTAACCGACCTGCCCAACGCGGGCTGGCGTTCATTGAGCGCAAAAAGTACATACCGCCTAAACCAGGCGAAAAACTATCCGACTATACCAAACCGATCGGGGTTTTTAAGACGCCATCTCAAGCCGCTGCGAACGTGGCGGCTTCCGCTCAGGCTGACCGACCGGTGTACCCGCCACAACCAATCGCCCAGCCAGCGCCTGCTTCGCAGCCAGTTGAGATCCAACAATCCGCGCCTTCTTCCGCGCGACGACCGTGGGTGGATATTTTGTTATATGGGTTGGTCCTGACGGTATTTATTATCATCGGGATTCTGATTGGCACCACACTGCTTAATATCAATATTCCTTTTCTTAATCGCCCGACCCAAGTTCTTTCGGCTTTACCGCCAAATGAAGGCGTTTTTGCCCTGAATGAGGGTCAATACGCAGAAATGAAACTTCATCTCAATCGGCCGAAAACAGAAGAGGGAATCCCGCAGCTAACCAACAGGCACCCTTCGATTGTTATTAACACCCTTGTCATAACGCTAGACAGGCTTCAGCTTCTCAACGCCAACGGGGAAGGGATCAACTTTACCACTGCTCCGGCAGAGAACAATACGAAAGTGCTTGAACCAAATCAGGAGCTCGCGCCAGGTGAATATTGCCTGGTGTACACGCTCAACCCCGAGAAGAACGAAGCCCTCTATTGGTGTCTGAAGATTAACGAATAGTTACTCCCCAATGCCAATCAAAAATCCACTCACCTTAGGCAGCCATCATGTATGAATTAAATACGATTCTCAAAAAGACTCAGCTTGCAGAAAAAATCAATCGCTACATCATTTATTCCCCATATATCGCGCGCAAAGCAAAGCCAGGGCAATTTGTGATTTTGCGTCTCGGGGACGGCGGCGAACGGGTACCTCTGACAATTGTTGACCATGACGAGGTTGAAGGGACGATTACGCTGATCGTGCAAACTGTTGGAAAAAGCACGATGATGCTTGACGCTCTCCAGCCAGGCGAGACCGTCCATGATGTTTTAGGTCCGCTGGGGAATGCTTCTGAAATTAAGTTGTATGGCAAAGTGGCGGTGATTGGCGGCGGAGTTGGCGCGGCTGTCGCGTTTCCGGTCGCGAAAGCCCTCAAATTGGCCGGGAATCACGTTACTTCCATCGTTGGCGCGCGTAATAAAGATCTTATTATCCTGAAGCCTGAGCTCGAGCAGGTCAGCGATCGGCTGCTGATTACCACGGATGACGGCTCGTTTGGATTGCACGGCTTCGTCACTGATCAATTGCGTCTACTCATTGAAGCCGGCGAACATTTTGATTATGTTTTGGCGATTGGACCACTTTTTATGATGCGCGCGGTTACGGAACTGACCCGGCCTTACAGAATTCCAACAACCGTTAGCCTCAATACGATCATGGTTGACGGCACTGGTATGTGCGGCGGATGCCGCGTTCAGGTGGGGGATCAGGTTCGTTTTACTTGTGTGGATGGACCCGAATTTGACGGTCATTTGGTGGATTTTGAGACAGTCATTCACCGCAACCGAACCTACAACCACCCTGAAGACTGTCGTCTTGACACTCAGGTGGCTGAAATTGAATTGGAACATTACGAAGAAATGGGGCATCAGTCAGATAAAGACCGGCAGGTTATGCCTGAGCTGCCAGCCCACGAACGCATCCGCAACTTTCAGGAGGTTGCTCTTGGCTTCACCCCCGAACAAGCTCTGATTGAAGCTGAGCGATGTCTGCAGTGCCGGAGGCCGCTCTGTGTGGAAGGCTGCCCGGTTTCGGTCAAAATTCCCCAGTTCATTCAGCTAATAAAAGCCGGTGATTCAGTTGCCGCTGGGCGGTTGATCAAAACCGATAACGCATTACCAAGGGTCTGCGGTAGAGTTTGCCCGCAAACGGAGCAGTGCGAAGGCGCTTGTATCCTTTTGAAGAAGGGAAAACCAATTGCCATTGGGGCGCTTGAGCGCTATGTTTCGGACGCGCTTGCTAACGCTGAGCCTGAGGAGGAACCTGTCGTAAATAGAACAGCTTATAAAGCCGCTTTGGTTGGCTCTGGACCAGCCAGCTTGAGCTGTGCTGGTGATCTCGCCCGGGCTGGGGTGCAGGTGACCGTTTTTGAAGCCTTCCACGATTTTGGTGGAGTGCTGCGCTACGGCATCCCTGAATTCCGCCTGCCTAAATCGATTGTCGCCCAGGAGGTTGAAGCGCTATCGAAATCCGGCGTCACTTTTATCCCAAACACACTCATCGGCGCGACTTTTACCATTGATGAACTTATTCACAATGAAAAATTTGACGCGGTTTTCATCGGAACAGGGGCAGGGCTGCCAAACTTCCTCGGCATTGAAGGCGAATCGTTGGTAGGCGTCTATTCCGCCAACGAATTCCTGACGCGCGTCAATTTGATGAAGGCATACGAGTACCCCTACGTGGATACGCCGATTCTGAACCTGTTAAATAAGACTGTTGGGGTTTTTGGCGGCGGTAATACCGCCCTCGACTCCGCGCGGGTAGCGCTGCGCCTGGGCGCTGCCAAGGTTTACATAATCTATCGCCGTTCTCAGGATGAAATGCCCGGGCGGAAAGAGGAAATCGACCATGCTATTGCTGAAGGGGTCAACTTTGCGTATCTAAGCGCACCTCTCACATTTTTGGGCAACAGCGAAGGGCGCCTGACGGGTGTTCGGCTGCAAAAAATGGCGCTTGGCGAGCCTGATTCATCTGGCAGGCGGCGACCGGTGCCGGTTGAGGGTTCGGAATCCGAACAGGACCTTGATGTTGCCATCGTTGCCATCGGGAATGGCTCAAACCCGCTCATCCACAGGTCTACCCCCGGTCTGAATGTGGATAAATGGGGTCATATTGTGGTTGACCCAGACACGCTTCAAACGTCCATACCTGGTGTTTATGCTGGTGGGGATATTGTCACTGGCGGCGCGACAGTCATTAAAGCTATGGGAGCAGGACGAAAAGCCGCTGCCAGCATCCTTAAACAATTCGGCTTGGCGGTTCAGTCATGACCAAAGTCGTCTGCCTCGGGGCGGGAAGCTCCTCTTTTGGTCAAAGCACGTTAATTACGCTGTTGCGCAGCCCGGTATTAACTAACGCTGAGATTGCCCTGGTTGATACAAATGAGGAATCGCTGGCTGCCATTACCGAATTCGCAAATTGGCTGAATTCCGCCTGGAACTGCCAGAAAACGATTACCAGCCATCATACGCATCAAACCGCTCTTGATGAGGCGGATTTTGTCATTTCAGCCGTGGAGGTGCAACCGCGAGAGCAACTTTGGCGGGAGGACTTTGAACGCACACTGCCCCTCGGCATCCGTCAGCCGTACGCTGAAAACGGCGGACCTGGCGGTTTTGCTCACGCCGCGCGCAATGTGAACACCATCCTGGGAATCGCGCGAGACATGGAGACCCAATGTCCGGAGGCATGGTTCATTAACTTTACCAACCCCATGCACCGCATTTGCTACTTGATCCATAAGTATTCCAGTATTAAAGTCGTTGGACTCTGCCACCAACTTGCGGCGGGTTATGCCATGGTCGCGAAAGCTCTGGCGGGAGATTACGGTTTTGACGGCGCGAACAACTTCCACAGCACCCACGCTGATCCCTGCAACGATCTGCCAATGGCTAACATGGCTCTGCAGGGTTTTGAACGGTTTTCGATCCGCGCTGCCGGATTAAACCACTTCACCTGGATGCTCGCACTAAAAGATCGGCAAACCGGCGCGGATTTATATCCTCGTTTTCGACAGGCATGGAAAGATCTGCCTGGTAGCTTTGAACCGCTGACACACCGCATGTTCAGCGCCTTTGGATTATTTCCAATACCGGGGGATGAGCACCTGTGCGAGTATCTGCCCTGGATGTCTGACCCAATCGAAAAACCCTGGCAGAAGTTTGACCTTTCACTCTACGATTGGGATTACTTTGCCAAGCATCGCGATCTGATGTGGCAGCAAATAAACGCGAATATGCAAAACGGCACGCCGCCTGAAACCTATGCCTGCGTCCATTCAGAAGGCGCGATTGAGGTGATTGAAGCGATCCTAACGGACGCGAACTTGCTTTGGGAGGCGGTCAACATTCCTAACAACGGTTTGATTGCTGGACTGCCGGAGGACGCGATTGTGGAGGTGCCTGCCACGATTAACCGAAGCGGCATTCACGGTCAGCCTGTTGGCGCTTTACCTGCTGGCATTACAGCGCTTTTACAGCGGGAGGTTGCTTGCAGTCAGCTTTGCGTGGATGCGGTTGTTAGGGGCGACCGCGCCCTGGCGCTGCAAAGCCTCTTGCTCGACCCGACTGTAACCGACCTGGATCAGGCGGAGAGGGTGCTCGACCAGATATTGACCAGCTCCAAACGATTCCTTCCCCAATTTTTTAGTTAGAGGAAAACATGAAAGATCCAAAAATCATTGATATCGGTGAAACACCCAACCCCGGAGAGGATCC
>LUZV01000198.1 GCA_001603765.1 Anaerolineales bacterium Chloro_02
GGGTCGGTTTCGTTGACGGCGTAGGCCACATTGAGGGTGGTGACCAGGTTGTTGACCAGGGTGTCCGCCGCCCGTTTCCGGTCGATCATCGAGTAGGGCGCCGAGGGCTGTTCGGCAAGATGCGCCACGCCGTCGGGACGGAATTCCTCGAAAAGGTCCCTGAGAAAAGCATAGTCGGTAAGGTCGCCGATACGCACGTCGACCCGCCTGCCCGAGACCTCTTCCCATATCTTCGCCCGCTGCACCAGGTTGGGACTGGGGGCAATGGGTTCGCAATCCAGTTCCCGGCACATGTTGCGGCGAAGATAGTTGTCCACGCCCAGCACTTCGTGGCCGGCCCGCGAAAGGTACATGCAAAGAGGCCATCCCAGATAACCGTCGGCCCCCAGAACGAGAATTCGCATCGCGTCTCCTTTGTTCGTATTATTATTGATTCAGTGGTCGGTCCCGTTGGATCGAGTAATATTTCAGTTGGTCCCTGAAATTTCATCCAGCCCCGGCTGCGGCGCTCTGGCCGGCAGCAGGACGGCCAGGACGCTGTCATAGAGGACCCGAAGATCGCTTCGCCATGTCCGGCTCTGCATATATTTGACGTAGCCGGCCAGCTTGTACGGCTGCAGGGAGTTCAGGTAAAACTCTTCAGGGTTTCCCCGGTAGCTTTGCAGGAGTTCCTCTTCATTTCTGAGCCTGAGTGTGACAGGGTCCGTGATGCCGGGCCTGGTTTTCAGCACCGCCTGCCATAGCGGATCGTCCCGATTCACATATTTGGGCACTTCCGGACGCGGCCCCACCAGGGAAAGATGCCCCTGCACCACATTCCAAAGCTCGGGCAGCTCGTCCAGTTTGCTCTTTCGCAGCAGCCGCCCGATCGGCGTGACCCGGCAATCCCCTTTCGCCGTAACCTGGGGCCCGCGTTCATCGTGGATGTGCATGCTTCGAAACTTGATAAGGGTGAACGGCCTCCCGAACCGCCCGATGCGCTCCTGGCGAAAAAAAACGGGGCCGCGTGAAGTCACGGACACCAGCAGGGCCGCGATGGCTGACAGCGGCGCGGTAAGGGCCAGTCCCGCCAGCGCCAGCCCGACCTCGAACGGCCGGGATATCCCTCCGGGTTCTTTGCCTGGATGCTTCAAAATATCTCCTGCTTATTCCCTGCCGTAGGCCGCAACGACGTCCGTCACCGCCTCGATGACCCTCTCCACGTCCCGGTCCGAAAGGCGGGGATAGAGAGGCAGGGTCACGATGCGCTTGAAATTCTCATAAGCCACCGGAAAATCCTCGGGTTTGTAGCCGTACTTGTCGCGGTAGTAGGGATGGAGGTGAATCGGGATGAAGTGCACGGACGTACCGATGCCCCTCACCTTCAGTTCTTCGATGAATTTCGCCCGGTCGATCGCCAGGCGCGAAAGATTGAGCCGGATCACGTAAAGGTGCAGGGCGGACTCGACCTCGGTGCGTTCCACCGGAATCTCCAGCGCGGCGATTTTGGCAAAAGCTTCGTTGTATGCGGTGACTATCTCGCGTCTTCTGGCCTGGAAGGCGGAAAGTTTCTTCAATTGCTGCAACCCCAAAGACGCCTGGATATCCGTCATATTGCACTTGAACCCCGGCCGCACCACCTCGTAGTACCACGAACCTTCGGCGCTGTAGCGTTTATAGGCGTCGCGGCTCATTCCATGAAGGCTCCACAGGCGCGCTTTCTCAATTAATTCCGGACTTCCGGTAAGCATGCCGCCTTCGGCGGTCGTCAAGTTCTTGGTGGCGTAAAAACTGAAGGCCGTAAACGTCCCGATACCCCCTATCGCACGCCCCTTGTATTTGGCGGGCAGCGCGTGGGCGGCGTCCTCCACTATGTCGAGGCCGTGCTTTGCGGCAATATCGAGCAGCGTGTCCATATCGCAGGGATGGCCGTAAAGGTGGACCGGCATAATGGCACGGGTCCGCGGCGTGACGGCCCGAAGCACCGCGTCGGGATCGATATTGAGCGTATCCGGGTCCACGTCCACCAGCACCGGCCTGGCGCCCATATGTTCGATAACGTGCACCGTGGAGCAAAACGTCATGGGAGTGGTGATGACTTCATCCCCGGGACCGATCCCCAGGGTCGCCAGCCCCACCAGCATGGCGTCGGTCGCGGAACTGACGGCCAGAGCCGCGGGAGCATGGGTAAGTTTTGCGAATTCTTCTTCAAAACGTCGAGTTTTCGGACCGGTTGTAATCCAATCGGAGCGAAGGGTGCCCATGACTTCGGAGATTTCTTCCTCACCGATAAAGGGAGGGGAGAATGCGATAAAGTTTCCGTTATTCATTCCAGCGCCTTCTGGAGAACCTGCGGGCACTTCGGCACGATTTTCGGCTACGGAACTTTCAATTGACATTTTTTATATTCCTTTTGTTTCTTCCCAGGTATAAAACCTGCCACTGCTGTGCGGTTAAGAATCAAGCCTATTTACTGATTCTTAACCGCACAGCGGCGACGATACTCACGCGTTTAGACAAAACGGTAATGGAATCCTTGCCATCATTTCCGTTAACGCGGCCATCAACTCCACTTGACGATGTGCTACGCTGGGACACCACAATGACAGGGGCTATCCGACGGTGTGTTCCGGCCATGCGAAATTGAGTGCGATCTCGCGCGCGAATGCCGTTTCGAAGGCGTCGAGCAGGCATTTGAATTTTTTGCGAAATCCGCCCCGTCCGAGCCCTTGGTGCAGCCTAGTCTCTAAGGGGATGGCAAATTCCAGGGAAGACAGCTCCAAAGGATCGAACTCATAGGGATGACAATAGGCAATGAATGGCATGCCCTTTTTCAAGACATGAGATACCGCGCCGAGGATCAGAGAGGATGGCAGCAGTCGGTGGTAGCCGCCTCCTCCGATAGGCAGGCGCCGTCCTACGAGGGAAACCGTTGCAATGGGCAGTTCCACGATATCCCGCCCCGATGCCAGGCACAGCCGTACGGGGTGAGAGGGCCAGTCGGGAATCCCGTATCGCCTGTGCTTTATGGGGAAAATGCTCGAGTCGTACTCGAACCCGAGTTCGGCGAGGATGTCCAGCGCCCAAGTTGTCGTCAGAACAATCGAAAAATCCGGAGCGCGGAATCCCACCACCGCTTTTCCGCAAATGCCTTCGAGGATGTCCTTAGATCTCCTTACATCCTCCCGGAATGTTTCGGCGGTTTGATGGAAGATTTCCTCGTGGCCGTAGCCGTGCGATCCGATCTCGTGGCCCTCGTCAACCATCCGCTTGACAATAGCAGGAAAACGTTCGGCGAGCTTTCCGAGGACGAAAATAGTGGCTTTCTTGCCGTTTTCTGCGAGGATGTCCAGGAGGCGTTGCGCATTGCGCTCCGCCCGGTCCGAGATGGGGAGCGAGCGGTCCCACGTTGACTGGGGCCAGTCCTCCATATCGATAGATATCACGAGCTTTGCCGGGGTCCCTAACAGGTCAGACATACGACGTAATCCATTCCGGCGCCGGGGAGCTTCAATATTTTGTAATTCTTGACGCTGGCAGCCTGCATGATTCTGATGATCTTCTCGACATCGTAGAGGAAAAGCGGGCAGTTGCGAAGCTTGTAGCGAACCATGCGCACGGGGCCGCGGAACCAATGGGTGCTCGGAAACGAAATCGTGGCTCCGACGGTTACGACGCGCCGAACCCCGTCGATGAAGCGGTGGGCGTCATGTACGTAGTCCAGCACTCCCATTACGATGGCATGATCGAAGGTTTCCTTCGGGGATTCATCCGGGAAATAGCCCTCCACGAATCTTGCTCTTTCGAGCATATCGAGTTGCGCCACCCTCTGTTTGGCGAGAGCCAGCATATTGGGTGCCGGGTCAAGTCCGGTCACGTGCGCTGCCCCTCTTTTTAAAGCTTCCGCCACGTAAGGTCCGGAACCGCAACCGATGTCAAGCACGCTCTTCCCATTGAGATCTCCAAGGAAATCGAATGCCATGGAAAACCTCAGGAACATATCACTTCGGTATTTCCGGTCGATCCATTGCATCATGGGACTGCGTTTACCGTCGTAGAAGGTATCGAACGTATCCGCAAACTCGTGAAAGAACTTGCCAGATGTTTCCATAGATTCCTCACCTGTTGAGAAGCTTTTAAGAAACTGGCTGGATGTGAGACCTTCCGGCCGCCCCTTCTCTTTTCCGCGAAGGAAAGTTGGGCAAAAAACGGGAAAAGCTCACAAACACCGGGTTGTCTTCAAGGGCTGTTTAAGCTTTTCCCAGTTCATTTTTTGGAGACTCTAACAGAATTTCTGAAATTATACGCAACGACTGAATAATTGCGCAATGTAATTTCAGTAGGATGGGTGGAGCGAAGTGCAACCCATCAAATTGGATACATACACACTGATGGGTTGCGCTTCGATCCACCCATCCTACATCGCTACATCGCTCAATTCGCAAATAATTTTGGCGTTGTGTATAACTATTTCATATCTCATATTTCAAATTGCCATTTCCTCCTTTACATACTGTTGCTATTTCAGAACTACTCTCGCCACAATCGCCAATAACTAATCAGCATATAAGTATGCAAGTATATCTTTTTATTTATGTTATTGACAATAACAAGATTT
>LUZV01000199.1 GCA_001603765.1 Anaerolineales bacterium Chloro_02
AGCTTGTTTTGCACCCGCGCGAAGCCCTCAGCCGTCCACCCGCCCAAATCAGTTTCGAAGTCGGAAGTGTATCCGATCGCGTTGATAGCAATATCGTCAATTGCCATTCCTTTGCCATTGACAGCCGCATCGGTGACGTAATCGAAGCGCAAGGTCACTTTTCCGCCGACAAAGCGCGAAAGATCCACCTTCTCGTCAATCCACCCCGATGATGTGCCGCTCCAGCCGCAGCCGTAACTGTTGCCAGATGGATTATTGGTGGTGCAGTGCTCTGAGTTCAGAATTTCCCAGTGCGCGCCGTCTGTGCTGGCGCTGATATAAACGTAATCGTAATCTTCCTCAATGTCATACCAGGTCTTAAATGTGAGCTCCGCTGAACCGCTTACCTGGCTTAGGTCAAAAGTTTGGGAAAGGAACGCATTAGATTCATCGCCCATGTTTGACCAAACAAAGTAATCGCCGGAAGATGGCGCCGTGAAGGGCAGCAGGTTGACTGCCTGAGATGTCATGACATGAATATTGTGTATGGCGCCGCAATCAATTTCGACATAGTCCACACCGTATTGATAGACACTGTCGTTCACGGTTGTTGGGCAGCTCATGACGGTTTTTTGGATGTCAACAGAAGTAGGGTTATAGCTTTTATAGTCATAGCGACCTGCATCGACGCGGTGATCCTGCAGCAAATTGGTGACGGCCCAGTCGGCGAAGACCTCGTTGCTGGTATAAGGACTGCCTGTGGAAGGGTTGATAATATTCAGCTCCTTCATGACGGCATCGATCCCCGCGAAGCCGTTTTCGTCATGCCTGACCAAAGCTTTGGTCGCGTCCTCTCCGAAACGATCGAGAAAATAGACCATAAACAGGTAGCTCGCCCCGTAGTGAGGTCCGTTATCGCCGATATCTCCGCCCCAGTCATTAAGCTGCATATCGGTTTCGTCCATGTATGACCAGTCAAAACCGCCCGCGTCATATCCATTCACATGTTCAGCCAACATCGAGAATCCTTCATTCACCCAGGTTTCTTCGTTTTTATCCTGATACCAGTGGATCATATGCTGGAACTCGTGCGCCATTGTGCCGTAGATGTAGCTGTCGCTCAGGTCAACATTATCCGAGCTGATCAGAAACATCTCGTGGGCATTGGAGTAAGGGTGGGCGTCGGGGTGAAGCTCATCCGCGGAGGAATAATAACCCGCCAGATCCACCCCAAGGTTGCCGGCATAGAGCACATAGAACCTTGGGTCGCCATCCACGCCTGGATTCCACTCGCTGCCGAAGAATTCGCGGTTGGTGGGAATAATTTCCTGGTCGAAGGTGTCTGCCAGGGTCGTCAGGGCTTTTTGGTTGAACTTAACGCCATCTTCAATCCAGAAATAAATATTCTCGCCAACATAACGCAGGGTCGCATTTATTTGGAAATTTTCGTTCGTGTCCGTATTGCTAACCCAAAACTGCTTGCGCGCTCCAACCTGATAGGGGGCGTCATGGTCGATCAGCACATTCGGAACATTAGATTTGCCGCCTAATCTGTCTGCCAGGTCGATAGGATCGTTAATCGGGACGGTGGTGTGATTAAGCTCATCAAGGGTTTGAATAGCTTTTTCGCGCTCCGTTGGATTTAGCGTCTGTGTTCCAGGGTCAACAAATGGAGTTGGGGTGATATCGCTAAAAAAGGTGGGCGTTTCCACATACGGCACGGTTGTGGCGATCAACTTGCCAGAGAAGATGGCTGCCCCTCCAATTAGTACCGCGCAAAGACACAAAACACACAAGATCAATATCAGACTGATAATGACAATAACAACGACAGATTGATTCTTTCTCATTCTTCCTCACTCTTATGCCCGCTGGCTTTGCCGCGCGGAAGGTCTCTTATGCATTGTACTCAATCTGCTGGAGTTTGCGAAACAGATTATCTAAGGTTCTTGCCATTGCGGTTTACGTCATCTGGTGGTGTTAGAATCACCGCATGATTTCTGACCGGGGTTTGGACCGATTGTCTAATTGGCTGCGTTTGGCGACGCTAATTATTGCTATGGCTTTGCTGGTGGCTGGCTCGGCGGTCGAATCCGCAGACCCATTGGATGGGCTGCGCAGCTACACTCGTGCCATCGAGTTTGACTTCGCCGAGTGGGAGGCAGGCGCGATATTTAATAAATTGGTCAGCTCCTCGCTCAAGATCGAGCGGTTCCTGGATGACAAAAAGCAAGTCGCGGTTACGCAGGCATGGCTGGCTGGGGTAGAGGATGTCATCTCGCTTGAGCGCGACCTGGTTAGCGCTCAGAATGGCACATCAGCCGACCGTGAGAGCAAAATCGAAGCAGTAAAGGTTAAGCTTGATCAGAAAAAGGAAAAGCAGGCTCAGCTTTCCATCCTGGCTGAGTCGGTTTTACAAAACCAGACCGAAATCACCCTGGAAAAAGCAAAGTTTGGCTTGGGCGGGCAAATCCTGCCGCCCGTGCTCTATCAGGTAACGGACTTGCCGCTCAATCTGATCATTTCACCTCGAACAGAAATTAAGACCATCCTCAGCGTGAGCTTGGAGTCAGGGTTGGATGCCGTTGATAAAGACAGGATCGAAAGCGGCATAGGTAGGGACTACGATCTTTCTGCGTTAATCGAGCCGGTTGGCGGCATCGGCGCGTACCCCACGATGGTCATGCGCACGACCAGCCTGAACTGGCTGACGGAAACCATCGCGCATGAGTGGATTCACAATTATCTGACCTTTTTCCCTCTGGGAATTCGGTATGACCTCAACAGCCAGATGCGCACCATCAACGAAACAACGGCCTCCCTCGCGGGCAAGGAAATTGGGCTTGCCCTGATTATCGCCTACTACCCGGAACACACGCCGCGGTATTATCTGCGCATGCCTGTGTTTTCAACCGTCCTCAGGGAGGGGGCAGAAAGACTTAATCCCTTCAACTACCGCGCGGAGATGCGTGAAACCAGGATGCGCGTGGATGCCCTTTTAGCGGCAGGGCAGATTGAGCAGGCAGAAAAGTATATGGA
>LUZV01000200.1 GCA_001603765.1 Anaerolineales bacterium Chloro_02
CGAGCTGAAACCGCCCGAACCGATGAAGAAATCATGGAAGCCATTAATACTGTTATGACGATCTGCAAGGACGCTGGTCAATTTGATAACACCGATTTAACGCTTAAAGACCTTAGCATCATCCGCGAATCATTCTTTAAAACACTTCAACGCTCCTACCATCCGCGCATTCAATACCCCGAAGCCAAGCCTAACAAGACCGAACCAGTCAACACTACACCCGAATCTCAATCATTAAATGAGGGCTGAATGCTCACACTCAAAGCGCGCCAGATCTATCGGAAGGAACTTGACACTAAACGCCTTCAAAGAGCTTTTCAGAAAACCTTCTGTTTTCTGGAAATGGACCCTCAAACAGAAGTTACCCTCCAGTTGACCGATGATAAAACCATTCAAAATTTCAACCTTCAATATAGAGGCGTGGACGAAGCTACTGATGTACTCTCTTTTGAAAACACTTTTACCGACCCGGAGAGCGGAGCTACTTATCTCGGAGATATCCTGATTTCCTTTGAGACCGCCAAAAACCAGGCAGAAGTCCGAGGACAGGAGCTTATGGCTGAGCTTGAAATGTTGCTTGTGCATGGATTGCTGCACCTGATTGGAATGGACCACTCCGAGCTGTCAGATTGGGAAGAAATGTCCGCGGCTCAGGATTCGATACTGAGCGAGCTCAATAATCCTATCCAACAAAGTATTCACAAACCCGCCTAAACCACTCAACAAAGCTAATCAGAAGCTGAGCCTTTTTCCGCAATTCCCATCGGATAAATTGCGTCGTTTCCATAATTTGCACTGGCATTGTCTGGTAAAATCCAAGGAGGCTATAGCGCGGATTACACGATTCGGGCGATATATCCATGTAGCCTAATAAAAAAAGGAGACCTACATTTATGCATAAAGATTTCTTGGACATCATCGATTACTCCCCTGAGGAGTTACAAGCCCTGCTCGATTTAGCGCTTGAGCTAAAACAAGAGTACAAGGCTGGCGGGAATCGGCCAACTCTGCAGGGAAAAGTGTTGGCTATGATCTTTCAAAAGCCATCCCTGCGCACACGTGTTAGTTTCGACATGGGCATGCGGCACCTTGGCGGCGACGCTCTCTATCTCTCACCAAACGAGATCGGATTAGGCAAGCGGGAGTCCATTGCCGATATCGCCAGAGTTCTGTCCGGCATGGTTCACGGCATCATGGCGCGCGTTTTTGATCACCAGCATGTGCTCGAGCTCGCCAAATGGTCATCCGTCCCGGTTATCAATGGCTTAAGTGATTACAGCCATCCCTGCCAGGCAATGGCTGATATCATGACCGTTTATGAGGAGTTTGGGAAAATCAAGGATGTCAATATCACTTACGTCGGTGATGGCAACAATGTAGCCGTCTCCCTGATGCAAATTGCAGCTAAGCTCGGCGCGAACTTCACCATCGCCAACCCAGCAAATTATGATATGCCAATAGAAGCGATCGAAACCGTTCAGCCAATCGCGGCCGCCAGTGGATCCAAACTCACCTTCCTCAGCGATCCGCATGAGGCAGTAAAGGGCGCGCAGGTCATTTATACCGACACATGGACAAGCATGGGTCAGGAAGAAGAAACCGCCAAGCGCGAGGCTGTCTTCCCTCCATATCAGGTTAATGAACAGCTTGTCGCAGAAGCCGATCGCGATGTCATTGTCATGCATTGCCTGCCCGCTCACCGAAACCAGGAAATCACAGACGCTGTCGCCGATGGACCTCACTCCCGACTTTTCCCACAGGCACACAACCGTCTGCATGCGCAAAAAGCCATTCTACAAACTTTAATAGGAGCGAAATAAATGAAAACACAAGACTACATCGATATCGAAGACCTTTACGGCGCTCACAACTACAAACCACTAAGCGTTGTCCTCTCTGAAGGAAAGGGAGCCTGGGTTTGGGACGTTGAAGGCAAAAAATACCTCGACTGCCTCAGCGCGTACTCGGCAGTCAATCAGGGGCACTGCCACCCTCATATCGTACAGGCAATGGTCGATCAGGCGCAAAAAATCGCGTTAACCTCCCGTGCGTTCCGGAACGACAAACTCGGTTCTTTGTACAAAAAATTGGTGGATTTAACAGGCTACCAGTGCGTGTTGCCAATGAACAGCGGCGCTGAAGCAGTTGAATCTGCCCTAAAAATCGCCCGCAAGTGGGCATATGTCGTTAAGGGTGTTCCCAAGTATGAAGCCGAGATCATCGTTGCGGCTGGTAACTTCCACGGGCGTACCATTACAATTGTTTCATTCTCCACCGAGAATTTTTATCGTGAAGCTTTTGGACCGTTCACTCCCGGTTTCAAAGTTGTCACATATGGCGACCTTGAAGAAATGAAAGCTGCCATCACACCCAACACCGCGGCTGTCATGCTTGAGCCCATTCAAGGCGAAAATGGCGTGGTCCTGCCTCCTGATGGTTATCTGAAAGCTGTCGCGGACCTTTGTAAAGAAAACAACGTGCTGTTCATCGCTGATGAAATACAGACAGGGCTTTGCCGCACAGGCAAATGGTTTGCCGCACAACATGAAGGCGTCCGCCCGGATATTACCGTCATCGGCAAAGCTCTTTCCGGAGGAATGTACCCCGTTTCAGCGGTCTTATCTGATCGCGAGATTTTGGGGCTCTTCAAACCCGGTGAGCACGGTTCCACCTTTGGAGGCAGCCCTCTCGCAGCAGCTGTAGCGGTTGCCGCCCTCGAAGTTCTGGATGAAGAACACCTTGCCGAACGCGCGACTGAACTCGGAGCGTATTTTATGGGAAAACTGCGCGAAATTGACGCGCCAATGGTAAAAGAAGTGCGCGGTCGCGGTATGTTAATCGGTGTTGAGCTCCTCCCCGAAGCCGGCGGCGCGCGGCGTTACTGTGAAATGCTACAAGAAGCCGGAATTCTGGCAAAAGAAACGCACGATCACGTCATCCGTTTTGCCCCGCCATTGGTCATCGAAAAAGAAACACTCGATTGGGCAATTGAAATAATCGCGGACGTTCTGAAGCGATAAGGACGGAAAAAATGTATCGGTTTGCCAAGATTGTCGCCACGTTAGGTCCCAGCAGTTCGGATGAATCTGTGCTTGTGGAAATGGTAAAGGCGGGCATGGATGTCTGTCGCCTGAACTTTTCACATGGCACCCACGAGGATCATGGCGCTAAAATTAAACTCATTCGCAAAATCTCAAAAGATCTTGGCAAACCTATCTCGATTTTGATGGACTTGCAAGGTCCAAAATTAAGGATTGGCAATCTACCTGAAGGCACTCTCAAGCTGAAATCTGGTCAGGAAGTGGCTTTAAGCTCTCGGGAAGACTCGCAAAACATACCCCAGGGGATTGTTTTCATCCCCTTTGACGTGCCAAGGCTCCATGAGGCACTGGTTCCCGGAAACCATATTCTCCTCGACGATGGACAGCTCGAGTTTGAGGTGCTCCGTTTGGATGGTGAGAATATTTTCGCCAAAGTCTTGCTTGGCGGGACGTTAAAGTCGCATAAGGGCGTCAACCTTCCCGGTTCCAACCTCGATATCCCCGTCCTGACACCAAAAGACCTGGATGATCTGAAGTTCGGACTTGACGCTGGCGTTGACCTGGTGGCTATTTCGTTTGTGAAAAAAGCTGCTGACATCGAGATGGTGCGTGAAACTATGCGCAGTATTGCAGATAATCGGCGGTTGCCCCCCATTATCGCCAAGCTTGAACGCCCTGAAGCAATCACCAACCTCGAGGAGATCATCAAAGTTACGGACGGCGTTATGGTGGCGCGAGGCGATCTGGGCGTTGAAATTTCGCCAGCGTTGGTGCCTTCGGTTCAAAAAGAGATCATCAAAACCGCAAACAACTACGGAAAATTCGTGATAACAGCTACTCAGATGCTCGAATCGATGATTAATAATCCCCGACCCACACGAGCTGAAGCCGCTGATGTCGCCAATGCCATTTTTGACGGGACCGACGCGGTCATGCTTTCAGCTGAATCTGCCGCGGGTAAGTATCCGGTGCAGAGTATTCGCATGATGGCAAGCATTATTCTTGAGTCAGAACGCCACGCGGATGTCTGGGGTCATCACAACATTTTGCAATCGGATGTTTCGAATGATGACGCCATCGTGATCTCACACGCCGCGCGCGATATGGCGGAGGACAAAGACGTTGCCGCGATCATCGTCTTCACGCTTTCCGGTCTCTCTGCCCTGT
>LUZV01000201.1 GCA_001603765.1 Anaerolineales bacterium Chloro_02
GCTGTAGAAAGGATACCGTGATCTACTCTTTTTGTTAATTTACAGAAAATTCGTTACACTGACTAACTCACTGTCATATCCACTTCTAATTGGGTTGTTGAGAGAGAGAAAAAGCAATTATCATGTCGTGGAACTTTAGATTTGTTTATGCGTCTTAAGTATGTCAGGATTATTTTCGAAAAACTCCGGAGGCACTATGAAAAAAGCTCTATTTCCTCTCTTACTTGTGGTTGTTTTTACCCTCACTGGTTGCCTGGCGGCTGCGCCAACCAATACGGCTGAACTTGAGCTCCTCAGGCAGCAAAATCAGGCGCTTACGGACCAGCTCCTGGCGGTTCAGGGTCAGGTTGTCTCCCTTTCTACCCAAATAGCTCAGCTCAAAGAATCCGCTGCCACACCTCAGCCGATGGAAACGTCATTTGAAGCTCTTGCCGCCAAAATTCTGCCACTTCTACAAAATCGCGATTTTCTCTATCTCTCGTCTTTCATCCACCCGGAGCTTGGCGTCCGAATTTCTCCTTATGGCTATGTCAATATGGACAAGGATTTGGTTTTCACCAGGGAACAAGTCGCGGCTTTTGGCAGCAATCATCAGGTTTACCACTGGGGAGTGCAATCCGGCAGCGGCATGGATATTGATTTGCCCATCGCTGAATATTGGGAGGAGTATGTCACCAGTGAGACGCCTGCACAAGAATGGGGATTACTTCTGAACCCGTCCCAAAAGGCCAGCAACACTATCGACAATTTTGCTGAGGTTTATCCGGAGGCGCACTACGTTGAGTATCTCCAGCCCGGCACAGAGGTATACGGCTATCTCGACTGGCAGTCGCTTCGATTGGGCTTCCAGAAAAGCAGCGATGGGGCATATTATCTGATGGCAATCATCCACGACGAATGGACGCCATAATCAGTCTTGAAGCCTTAGCTTTTTTAATGATGGCGGACGGGTAGTTAACTGAACCGGGACTGGTTGATCAGTTCCTCTGCCAGTTGTTGCAGGCGGTCGCGTTCAGCCGGGTCTTCAATATGCTGCCGTTTCCAGTAAATTTCAAGCAGCTCCGCAGGGGTGCTGCTGCTGACGGTGATGCTATCGCCGAGTCGGGTTCGCGCTTCAAAGGCAGGTCTCTTAACAAATTGAAAAGAAAACGCGCCCTCGGCGTAATGATGTATCCGGGATTCGTCGATCAGGGTTTCAAAATCTTTTGGGTAAACGACAGTCAGGCGGACGATCGCGTCTTTCAATTCTTCACTATCTGGAAGGGCTGCCAGGATTTTCTCGTTAACGCCCAACACATCATCCAACTCAACCCAAAAATCTAAGAAGGTGCGGATAGGAAGAGCCTGCCATCGGTATGATGTGTGCCCTTTTTCGATTTCCGCGATGATGAACCCCTTCCCTTCGTTGATCTCTCCAAAGTCCACCCGTTCGATCGAGCCGGGGTAGATTACTGGAGGATGAGAGCCCTGGTTGAGGTCCTGGAAGCGGTGGATATGCCCCAGCGCCACGTAATCGAAGGCAGGGTTTGCCACCAATCCCGGCGGCAGGACGACATCACGCCCAATCTTAATTGTTTGCTCATTGCCCAACTTCGCCCCGGCAATTGAGGCGTGCGCGGTTAGGATGGTTGGAAGTGAGGGATCAAGCTCCGCGATGCTTTTATTCAGCCAGTTATTCAGCGCTTTTTCTATCAATTCCTCGAGATTGCCGCTACCGGCAGCCTCCTCTGTAAGAGATGCTGAAATTGCCGCGCGGGTTATCCAAGGGACAGCCAAAATTTGCACAGGCACGCCATCGATATCCGGCGGTTTAAGCAATTTAAGCTGGCTGACAACATGAATATAATCCGGGCTAAGGGTATCGAATTCCTGGATAGCGTGCGCGCGCTGAGCAGAGGGAGAGACGTCGTGATTGCCTGTCAGCAAAACAGTGGGGATCTTTGCCCGTGAAAGGCGCATGATGCGCTTGCCCCACTCACGCTGAAAAGTCGGAGCTGGAGAACGGTCGCGATAGGTATCGCCTGCAAAGATGACAAGGTCGACTTTTTCGCTGATGGCGGTATCTACGATGCAATCCAACGATTTGAGAAAGTCCATCACGCGTTGCGGCAGACCTGTGGCAGGGTCGTGCTGCCCAAAATTCGCCATATCGATGTGCGCGTCAGCAAAGTGGAGGAGTTTGACCATGGGGTTATTATACAAGAGAGGAGCATTAAAAAGAAAAAGAGTCTGACATTTCTGGATCAGACTCTTTTCTAATCGTCACTTTTTACGCTTCGTGGAATTCGCCTTCCACGACGTCGTCATCATTACCATCCGGCTGAGTGTACTGCGCGCCAGGCTGTCCACCAAATCCAGCTCCAGGCTGACCGCCGTCGGTGGGGCCGGCTTGCTGATAGGCTGCCGTGCCGATCTTCTGCATCACTTCCTGCAAGGCGTTGCTGGCGTTCGTTATAGCGCTAACGTCTTCGCCCTGGATTGCACCTCGCAGTACCTGAATTTTCGCCTCGGCATCATTGCGCTCCGCAACATCCACCATTTCGCCCAACTCTTTCAGGGTCTTCTCAGACTGGTATGCCAGGCTGTCGCCCATGTTGCGGGCTTCGATGAGCGCCTTGCGGCGGTCGTCTTCGGCTTTGTTTTGTGAAGCTTCGCGCACCATACGCTCCACATCCGCCTTGTTGAGGTTTGTGGACGCCGTGATAGTAACTTTTTGTTCCTTGCCGCTGGCTTTATCTTTGGCTGTTACGCTCAGGATACCGTTAGCGTCAATGTCAAATGTGACTTCCACTTGCGGGATGCCGCGCGGCGCCGGCGGGATGCCGTCCAGGCGGAAACGCCCGAGCGTCATGTTGTCCGAAGCCATCGGACGTTCACCCTGCAAGACGTGGATATCCACCGCCGTCTGGCTGTCTTCAGCAGTCGAGAAGGTTTCAGTCTTCTTGACCGGAATGGTGGTGTTGCGTTCGATCAGCCGCGTCATCACACCGCCAAGGGTTTCCACGCCCAATGAGAGCGGTGTTACGTCAAGCAGCAAAACATCCTTCACATCACCAGCCAACACACCGCCCTGGATGGCAGCTCCAACCGAGACGACCTCGTCTGGGTTGACGCCCTTGTTGGGCTCTTTGCCGTTGGTTTGTTTCTTCACGAATTCCTGCACCATTGGCATACGGGTAGACCCGCCTACCAGCACAACTTCGTCGATGCGGTTCATGCTCACACCCGCGTCCTTCATCACTGCCTGGAAGGGGATCAAGCAGCGGTTCAGCAAGCTTTCGGTCATCTGTTCAAATTTCGCGCGGCTAAGTTTCAGCAGCAAGTGCTTCGGTCCGCTGGCGTCAGCCGTGATATACGGCAGGTTAATCTCAGTTTCAAGCACGGAGCTGAGCTCAATCTTTGCCTTTTCAGCTGCTTCGCGCAGACGCTGAAGCGCCTGACGATCCTGCCGCAAGTCGATGCCCTGATCCTTACGGAATTCCTCCGCCGCCCAGTTCACAACAACATTATCCCAGTCATCACCGCCCAGGTGTGTATCGCCGTTGGTAGCCTTCACTTCCACCACGCCGCCGCCAACCTCAAGCAGAGAGACGTCAAACGTGCCGCCGCCCAGGTCAAAGACGAGAATGATTTCATTTTCTTTCTTGTCAAGCCCATACGCCAGCGCTGAAGCAGTTGGCTCGTTGATGATGCGCATCACTTCCAGCCCGGCAATTTTGCCGGCGTCTTTGGTCGCCTGACGCTGACTATCATTAAAGTAGGCAGGCACGGTAATAACCGCCTGGGTAACTTTCTCGCCCAGGTAAGCTTCAGCGTCGGTCTTGAGTTTGCCGAGGATCATCGCGGAGATTTCCTGCGGGGTATAAGTTTGCCCAGTGGCAGGGATCTGAATGCGCGCGTCGCCCGTGGGACCAGCGACAACCTTAAATGAGACGATCTGACGTTCTTGTTCAACTTCGTCATAGCGCCGGCCAATGAAACGTTTCACTGAAGAAACTGTGTTTTCAGGGTTAACGATCGCCTGGCGCTTGGCAGGGATGCCAACCAATCTTTCGCCGTTTTTTGTAAATGCCACAACCGAAGGCAGCAAGCGCGAGCCTTCCGAAGTGGAAATGACAGTTGGCGATCCGCCTTCCATGACGGAAACCACACTGTTAGTTGTTCCGAGGTCAATTCCAATAATCTTTCCCATATTCACTCCTTGTTATCTGTAAAACAAACA
>LUZV01000202.1 GCA_001603765.1 Anaerolineales bacterium Chloro_02
AATCTTAAGCGTTCGGTATAATTGGCTGGTCGTTTTTCCCGGAAAGATGACAAGTTAACTGAAAAGGTAAGTGGAAAAATGAGCTTAATTGAACACAGGCAATTGATAATCCTTGGCGCGGGTCCGGCAGGTTTGGCTGCGGCTATTTACGGCGCACGCGCGGAACTTAAGCCTCTGGTGATCACCGGAATGGTCTTGTACGGACAGGCATCTCTGACCCACACCATTGAGAATTACCCTGGATTTCCGAAGGGGATTGGCGGAATGGAACTGGGTCAGCTTTTTGAGGAACAGGCGAAGGCTTTTGGCACAGATTTCCTTTTTGATGAAGTTCAAGCTGTTGATTTTTCCAAGCATCCATACAAAGTAAGTGTCTATGGGGGTGACTATACAGCAGACGCTCTGATAATTGCCATGGGTGCTTATGCAAAAAAACTTGGTGTTCCTGGTGAGAATGAATTTATTGGGCGTGGTGTGTCTTACTGCGGCACTTGCGACGGCTGGTTTTATAAGGATAAGGACATTCATGTTGTCGGGGGCGGCGACAGCGCTCTGGAAGAAGCGATTTTCCTCACCCGCTTTGCTCACAGCGTTACCATCATTCACCGAAGAGACACTCTCAGGGCAGGCGCGATCCTCGAAAATCGAGCGAGAACTAATCCAAAGATTAGTTTTATTTTTGACACAGTTGTAAAAGAAATTCGCGGAACCGAAGGCGTTGAAGAGCTGATGCTTGAGAATGTTAAAACCGGCGAAGTGAGCAAGATGCCAACGGATGGTCTTTTCGTGTTCATCGGGCATACTCCCAACACCCAATTGTTCGAAGGGAAGCTCGAGATGGAGCCTGACGGCACATTAAGGATCAACTCGAATATGGAAACCAGCAGAAAGAGTGTCTTCGCCGCGGGTGAGATTGCCGATTCTCATTACCGTCAGGTGGTTACATCTGCCGGAATGGGAGCCGCCGCGGCAATTTCTGCCACGCATTGCCTCGAAACGATGTCTTGCGGGTTCTAATTTTGTTTAGGGCGCTGTGGTCGCCTGAACACCCGTCCCTATCCAACTGAAGACTCTGAACGCGCTGGTCGCGCCAGCTTCTTCATAAATTGGGTTCTTGTTATCCTGGTTGATCTGACGCGCCACAGTCACACTCCATTGAATGATATGCGGGTTGCCGTCAGTAGGACGGAAGGTGACGGGTATGATGAACTTGGTATCAGTAACGTACTGCACCAAAATCTTTTCTTCCACTGATGTGAGATCCTGGATCTTGACTCGATAGACTTCTCCGGAGCGCAGCGCGGCTACTGCCGCCCACTGCAGGGTTACAGTCTCATCTGTGGCGGAAAACGCGGCGCCAGAACGAGGAAGGAGCAGATTTGGCGCGGGGTATGGCGGCAGAGGTGTTGGGGTTAGCGTTGGTCCAGGGGTGGGGAGCCTGTCGCAAAGGGGGATGATAAGAGTTTGCCCCTGGCGGATGATGGTATCTGTCAGTTTGTTAAAATCCTGGATATCCTTCATCGCGACGTTGTAATTCAGCGCGATCCCTTGCAGGGTGTCGCTGGAGGATACAACGATTGAGACCGTGTTGGTGCAAATATCTGCCGCAATGCCAATCGCCTCAGGTGTCGCGGATGGGACAGGGGAAGGGGTCAAAGTGGGTTGGGGAACTTTAATCGAACGTCCCTCACTAAGCATACATTCGGTGCTCAGGTTATTGGCGAGAATGATGCTCTGCACTGACACCCTAAACTGAGCGGCGATATCCGAGCAAGTTTCGTTCGCTTTCACGATATAGTCTATCGGTGGGAGCGGCGTCCAGGTTGCTTCTGGCTGCAGGGTGGGTGTGTTGGTCGGGGTTGCCGTGATGGTTGGCGTTGCCGTTTGCGTCGGCATCTCAGTAGCGACTGCCGCCGGCGTGCCGGCGCGCGCCTGGCTAATAACCAGAACGACGATCACCGCAATCAGCGCCAGCATTAAAATTCCGACGCCGATAATTGCGCCTAAACTTACCTTCACAACAGGTATCCGCTTTGAATCGATCGGGTGCTCTTTTTTGGCGCCGGCTGTGCCGTCCAGCATTGTGCCGCAGACCAGGCAACGGGTCGCATTCTCAGATAGGCGAGTGCCGCAGACAGGGCAATTTTGGGTACCCTTAGTAACTTTTTCAGTTTGAATTTTTTTCATAAGCCTTTATAACGGAGCCTTAAGTCATTGGTAGAATTGGCTCTATGTTTGGTATCTATCTCCATTTTCCCTTCTGTATTCGAAGGTGTAAGTATTGTGATTTTATCACGTATGCTGGTAAAGACGAATTAATGGCTGATTATGCCGCCAGCTTAATTTCAGAGTTGCGAATCCAACGCCGTCAATTGCCCAGCCTGCCTTCTCAGGTGGACACAGTATTTTTTGGCGGTGGAACGCCTTCGCTGATGCGCTCGGATTGGGTTGAAAGCGTTCTCAACTGCATCCGCGGTGAATTTGGGCTGGCACCGGACACGGAAATTACGCTGGAGGCAAACCCGGGCACACTTTCGCCAGCTTTGACCAACAAACTACGCGAGGCGGGCGTTAATCGACTTAGCATCGGTGTGCAGTCCTTTTTTGAACGAGATTTGGATCTGCTTGGAAGAATCCACAACCGTTCTCAGGCGATTGAAGCAATTCAGACCGCTCGCGAGGCTGGCTTTTGCAACCTTAGCCTGGATCTGATGTTTGGAATTCCCGGTCAAAGCCTCGCTGATTGGCAAGCCAACCTGGAGCAAGCGCTCGCGCTCAACGTAGATCATCTTTCGCTCTATTCGTTGATCCTTGAGCCCGGCACCCAATTGTTTAATGATGTGCGGGATGGAAAGCTTGAAGTTGCTTCGGAGGAGTTAGGCGCGGATATGTATGAACTCGCGCTGGACACTTTGGCAGCAGAGGGGTATGGTCATTATGAGATATCGAACTGGTCGCGCGGGGAGGAATTTGAGGCAAGGCACAACAAAATCTATTGGAAAAATCAACCTTATTTGGGGGTTGGAGCCGGCGCGCACAGCTGCATCAATGATTTGCGCGTAGCCAACACAGCTTCGATCGAGCAGTATATCGAACGCCTCTTGAAAGCGAGTCCTCAAAACGCCAGCGCCTTTCCTGCAGCGGTTGAGACCATCGAACTGGACGCCTATACCGAGCAGCAGGAAACCATGATGATGGGGATGCGGCTTACCCGAGAGGGTGTTTTGGAGTCGGCTTTTCAGGAGCGGTTTGGTGTCTCAATCTATCAGGTGTTTCCAAATGAGCTAAAGCGAATCACCGCCAGAGGTTTGGCAAAGTGGCGAGATTTCCCGGATGGGCCTCATCTTGTGCTCACTCGCCGCGGAATACTGCTCGGTAACCAGGTCTTCCAGGAGTTTGTTTGAGGGTGGAATTTTGAAAACTATCATCTACGACACAGGAAAATCAACACCAGATTTGAAAACCTTTCTCCACCGGTTTTACGAAACCATCGCAGAGCATTAACCAGCCTGTCTATTTTCATAGGACCTATTGAGTGTTTGGTCGGAGCGGGCTTCGAGCCTGCCAACGTCGCCTAAGCCTTGCTTTATTTGTGCACGTTGATGACCGTGCCCCAACCGTGTTTTGCCCACTCTTCTGGTCCAGCATGGGGCAGCGTCCAGCGGTAGACCCAATTGGCATCATCGTTTGACATATTAATACAACCCGCGCTCATCGGCGTGCCGAAGTTGGTATGCCAAAAAGTGCCGTGCGTTGCCAGCCCGATCTCCATCTCAAAGAAGCAGGTCCA
>LUZV01000203.1 GCA_001603765.1 Anaerolineales bacterium Chloro_02
CGGCGATTATTCCGAGGCGGCGAAGCTTTATGCAGGCAGCCTGCCTGAAAATTCTGAGGAATTCAGAGCGGCAGCGTTATATGGGCAAGGGCTGGTCTTCTTTAAACAAGAGGATTACTTTCAGGCAACCCGCGTGTTGGAAGACCTGATCAAGGCTTACTCCTCTACTTTACCTGCCGCGAGAGCGCATTTCCTACTCGCCGAGATCGCGTTAGCCCAGGATCGAAAGGATGACGCTCTTGCGCAGTATCAGGCGTATGCCAAAGCGCGACCAGGCGTGATTGATTACTATGTTTATGAAGAAATCGGCGACCTGCTCAAAGAGGCTGGTAAGGCTGAAGAAGCCTTTGAAGCCTATAAAACCGCCTACCTGGCAGCTCCTTCAGATAACAATTTTGGACTTGCTCAGAAAGTGGCAGATGGCTACGCGCAAAATGGAGATATCCAATCCGCTTTAGCTATCTATAAGGAAATCTATCATCAAAGTGCCAGCGATTACACCAAGGCATCAATGGATTTGTTAATTGGCAGACTTTTGCAAAGCCAGGGACAAAATTCGGAGGCGTTTGCCTATTACCAGGACGCGGTCAATAACTTCCCTTACACCTACGACAGTTATTCCGCTCTGACTGCGCTGCTGGATGCCAATGAAGAAGTCAGTGATCTGCAGCGCGGGCTGGTTAATTATTATATTGGTCAATATCCACTCGCGATCGAAGCTTTCAGCCGATACATCGCCTCCAGCAATGTGGATGTGGATGAAGCTCTTTATTACAAAGGTTTAGCCACTAGGGCGCAAGGATTGGTTCTGGCTGGGTTTGGTTCAACCGAACGCACCCAGGCGAATTTTGCCGGCGGCACGAATGAGGATAAGGATGCTATTCGGCTTTGGAATGAGCTGCTGACGGATTATCCCGCCAGTTCTTACCGGATGGACGCGATTGAAGCAATCATCTACACCCAAAACAACTACCTTGGGCAGATCCAACTCGCTATCAACACTGCCATCCACCGCGCCAGTGAACTTCACTCTGGCGAGGAAGCCCCGCGTTTATTGGATATCGCGGCTAGTTATCAGCTTTTTGACAACCAAAAGCAGGCTGCCGCTGAGTCGTGGACCCGGATCGCGTTGGAACATCCTGGTTCTGAACGAGCTTTTAATGGTCTGTTTTTTGGCGGCTCCACTTACTTCGATTTGGGGCAGTATGAAAAAGCCGCGGATAACTTCAACCGCATCGTTTCGATGAGTTCCGAACCCTTTGAGCTTTCTGCCGCCTATTTCTGGCTCGGCAAGGTCAGCCAAGCCCTTGGGAAGGACGAAGAATCGCGCCAAAATTGGCAGGCGGCGATCAATCAGGAACCTTATGGCTACTACGGCGTGCGTTCGGCAGAATTGTTGGATAACCGTGCGCCATTTGAAGATCCCGGAAAATTGAACCTGAACATTGACCTGTCGGATTGGCGAATTCCCGCCGGACAGTGGCTGAAAACCGCTTTCAATCTCCCAATTAACATCAATCTGGACTACAGCTCTGAGCTTTTTAATGATTCCCGCTTCGTCCGCGCGATGGAGTTTGACCGCCTTGGGATGTATCAGCTCGCCTCATCAGAGCTGGACGCGCTCCGCGGAGAAAGAGCAAACAATCCACTTGATACCTTCCGGTTGATGAAGGTTTTCCTTGATCGAGGCTACTATCGCGCGGCAATCGAAGCAAGCAAAACCATCGCTGAGCTTTCAGGTTACGCAAGTACACCTTTTTCGCCCGCTTATCCGCCTTATTTTACTTATGTTGAGTATGGAGCATATTACCTGCCCTGGATCAAAGCGAAAGCTGAGAAGTACAACCTTTCTGAGCTTTTAATCCTGAGTGTGATTTAT
Source organism: Anaerolineales bacterium Chloro_02 (assembly GCA_001603765.1). Lineage (GTDB taxonomy): Bacteria > Chloroflexota > Anaerolineae > Anaerolineales > Anaerolineaceae > Mesolinea. The sequence continues at coordinate 1,880 of LUZV01000203.1, forward strand.
CAGGAAAGCCATTTCGGAGCTCACGCCGCCTCTGGCGCGGGTGCACGTGGGATCATGCAGTTATTACCATCAACAGCCAAAACTATCGCGGTTGAAACCGGATTCCTGCCAAGTTTTACGGCTTCTGATTTGGACGTTCCTTATTACAACCTGGAGCTGGGCAGCAATTATCTTGCGCGGATGCTCTATGTTTTTGATGGGAATGTTTATAAGGCTCTGGCAGCCTATAACGCCGGGCCAGGTAATGTGATGAGCTGGGCAAATCTTTCAGGCGATGACCCGGATGTGTTTCTTAACACAATCCGCTACCAGGAACCTCGCGTTTACGTGCGCAATATTGTCGAAATATTCAATCGCTATCGTCTTATTTACGGGCAATAAACACACACCACTCAAACCATCATCGTTTAACCAACTGGTCGCGGTGCTGTGGTCAACCGCACTCAGTAGATAAAAAAATGGCTCCATCGCTGGAGCCATTTTCGGTTAGTTTTTGATAGTTTAGCC
>LUZV01000204.1 GCA_001603765.1 Anaerolineales bacterium Chloro_02
GCCCTTGACGTCCTCGAAATCGGCGTCTTCCGGCCTCGCGCCGCCGTTCCAGATGGAGTTCGGATCGATCTTAAAGGGAGAAATGTCCGAGCGGCCGTTCAAAAATTCCACCACTTCGGACAGGTGGTTGACGGGCCGCACCGCAACGGAATCGATCACCGCCGCCTCGCGGGCGTTTTCAGCGGGCACGATCAGGTCGCACCGGCCGCGGTCCCGCGCCTGCACGGCCATGGAGAGGCACCCGGAAACCGGCTTCACCCGGCCGTCCAGCGCCAGCTCTCCGGCCAGCACCATCGATTCGGCCTTCGTGGAATTGACCACCCCCAGGGCGGACAGGATCCCCACCGCAATGGGCAGATCGAACCCCGATCCTTCCTTTTTGATGTGCGCGGGAGCCAGGTTTACGGTGATGCGGTCCATCGGAAACGGATAGCCGCTGTTTTGCAGCGCCGCCTTCACCCGGTCCTTGCTTTCCCGGACGATATTATCCGGCAACCCCACCGTCGCGAAATAGGGCAGGCCCGCCGAGATATCGACTTCCACCTCGACCGGTATGGCATCGATGCCCAGGAGCGAGCAGGTGTAGGTTTTGGCAATCATCCGGAAGCGGCTCTCGTGACGGGAATTGATAATGTGTCCGAATTGGCGGCCATTATTGACACAGATGGGAGCCGATGGCAACAGACTTCGGGAAAGACTTGATGGGATCGAAACGATGCTTGAAAACGTGGGGGCGCTTGGCCCCCACTCACAATGTTCCAGGCCGGCTATTTGAATACCTCGTCCAGCCAGTCGAAGAGCACCTGGCCCACCAGGCTGCGGTTTTCCATGACGCAGTGATTGCTCGCGCCTTCCGCGGAGGGCGTGACGACCATTTTTTTCAAAGGATTTGGGAAGTTGTCCATAGCCAATTTTTGCTGCCGCTGCACCTCGCTGCTCTTGTATTCCCCCTCGCCCACGATGACCAGGGCGGGGACGGCGATCCGGGCCGGGTCGAACGTGTTGCCTTTGTTGGCCTCGATCAGCATCTCGGGCTTGTCCGGGGGCACTCCGTAGCGCCAGCAGATAGCCCTGACCACGCCGGCGTGAAAGGAAGACCACGACGCGCGATCTTGTGCGGTCGCCACGGCCGCCGGCATGGTAGCGAACAGCGCATGGGCGTCGACCACGGCGGAATTCATGGCGATCGCTTTGATGCGGGGATCGTGCATGGCGGCCTGAGGCACGAACAGGCCCCCGCCGCTGAAGCCGTAGACGGCCAACCGCCGGGGATCGACGTCCGGGCGGCTGAGAACGTAGTCAACCAGCGCTTTCATGGGCACATTGGTATCCGTTCGGAAGACCTTGCCTTCCAGGGGCAGGAGTCCCTGGCCGGGCAGGTCCACGGTGATGAAATTATATCCGCGCTCGAAGGCCTGAGGGGCGATATAGTAGAACAGATCTTCGGCGAAGGTTTCGCCCCCGCCGATCATAATCAGGGACTTGGCGGGTTTGGCGCCTGCGGCGGCCTTGCGGAAATAGCACGGCAACACGGTGCCTTCAAAAGGGATTGCAATGGTTTCAACGGGAGGTTCGAGAAAAGAGCCCGCCTTTTGGAAAAGGCGGCGCGCCTTGAGCCCTCTTTCCTTGAACACGGGATTATCCGGCGGCATGGAGATCAGAGAAATGCGATAGTAGTCTGCAGCGCGCAGAAGCTGATCGCGGCCGCTTATCATGTGGCCTGCGGCGAGAGATTTTTCGCCGCGCGCCTCGGCGAGACGCGCCAGTTCGAACCACTGTTGCTGCCAGCTCGCCGCGTCGCCGTCCTTGATATGCGAAGCGGCGTAAAACGCCTCGCCGATCTCGGCTCCCCCGTTCACCGTTGCGCCCAGGACCAGGTTGCCGAAATGGAAATCCATGTCCCCTTCTTTGAAAAAGTAGTTGAAGGTCGTCGCATGCGCATCGAAAACCTTCTTGCCGTCAGAGGCCGCTGCAGGTACCGCTGCGATACCGGCCAGGATGAAAAACAGAATACCCGCCAACACGATAGGTTTACTGAGGCTGCGCTGCTTCATACGGAAATCATCTCCATTGGGGCATTTAACGGTCGAATCCATCGTCAGTATTTGCGAAAACTATTGGGAGGCGTCACGGCCCGGCGCGCCCATTGCGAAAGCATTTCCCGGTTCATGAGTCCAGTTATAGAATCGTCAACTTCCGGAAATACATGATGCAAAGATGGTGGGGGGCGTTCCAAAAAATCGGGCCGGCCCCGGTGCTTCGTTGGCCGGCCTCTTGCGCTTCGTGCAAAGGGAACAGAAAGCATCCCGGACAACGGGTATCCGGGCCGCTTGCCGAGAAGCGTTACGGGATCGACCCACCGCATCGCCCGCCCGCGGCGTGTGCTTTCAGCCGTTCGATATCGCCGGATAGGATGATTTCCAAATTCCGCTGGATTTCTTCAATCGGCCAGTCCCACCACCGAAGGGCCAGCAGGTAGGAAACGACCTCCTCAGAAAACCGCCGGCGAATGAACCGGGCAGGCATGCCCCCCACGATGGCGTAGGCGGGAACGTCTTTTGTTACGACGGCGCGGGTCGCGACAATTGCCCCGTCGCCGACCGTTACCCCCGCCGAAATCAACGCTTCACTGCCTATCCACACGTCGTTGCCGATCACGATGTCCCCTCGATTGTCCCAAGCTTGCGCGGGTGACATATCGTGGTTCCACTCGTCCCCGAACAACGGAAAGGGATAGGTCGAAAAAGACAAAAGCGTGTGATTGCCGCCGTTCATCAGGAACTTCGCTCCGCAGCCGATGGAGCAGAATTTCCCGATGACGAGGCGATCTCCGTTGACCGGATAATGATGGAAAACGTTGTTTTTCAGGAAATCGCGCGGGTCGCGCACCGGGTCGTTATAGATCGTATAATCGCCGACGACCACACCGGGGCTTTCGACGACGTTCTTGAGATAAACCGTCTGCCTGTGGCCGGGACGAGGATAGACTCTATCCGAATGGGGCATAATGGAAGTACCCTTCTACTTTTAATTCGCCGAATCGAAATCAACGCGAACAGATGAATATCCCCGCTTGGACAATGAATGGGAGCTTCCAGACTATCTCTTACCTTCGGCACGGGCAACGAAAAGAGACGATGCCCGTGCCCCCTCGTGTCGGCCACCGGGTTCGGCCGGGCGCCCCAATCCCCTATCGCTGCCGCAGGCCGGAGATCTTAACCGCTCCCCTGTGATACCCGGAAGGAAACAGCCTCCCCATATCCTCCAGCTCCAAGCCGTTTTTCTCGCACGTCTCGTACACCGTCGGGACATTTCCCGTGGTTCCGAATTGATCCCGCAGATACTTAATCACCTTCCAATGCTCGTCCGTAAGCTCCTCAACGCCCATTTCCCTGGCTTTGAAGACGGCGTACTCCTCATCCCAGTCCTCGGGATATAAGAGAAATCCCCTGTAGTTTATCCGATAAACCCTTTCGCGCAATGGAATTTTGGCCGCACTCATTCTCGCAACCGGCAACCAGGATGAATGAACCTGTTCTTCCAGGTACGTGAGACCGGCGAGCTTGCAGACCCCCCGCAGGTAACCGGTGGGGAACAGCCTCTTCATGTTCGCCAGTCGAAGCCCGCAATGTTTTCCCACCTCATGCACCATGGGACATTGCCCCGTCTGGTTGAATTGGGTTCGGACGTACGTGACGACGCACCAGTGGTCTTCGGTCAAACCGCCGGCGATGCCGAGACCGGGCGCTATGGCCTGAGCGAAATCCGCGTCCCACTTTTGTGGCTCCACCAGGAAACCATTTGCATCGACTTCGAATTTCTTGGTTTCGGTTTCAATGGTTGGCATGGCGTACGCTCCTTTCATCGCCGGCATCATGCAGGCGAATCCGAAGTGACAGGGGCATGGAACCTCTCTCTACCAGCAACGATTGAATCTAATTTTCACCTGTACTGCAGGGAAGAAGCGCAATTTTAGGATTCACAGGACGATCTAGCCATAAGGTGTGCACACGACCACAAGGTAAACATTTGGCTCGTTGGCAGCATTGTCAAGCGAAAATCGAGAAAAAAAGCACAAATGTTTGCAAAGTGGCCTTCACACGGCTGGGAATGCCGTTTTCTGGAGCAAAATCCTCATGGTGTGCGGAGGGCGCCCCCTGGTTTGCCGGTTGGTCCAGGGGAGGCCCTGCCACCGGTTCTCTTGATTCATCTATCGCTGTTTGGCAAAAGGGATCAGGGATCAAACGGCCTGGTGCCAAGGGCGTGCTCGAAATCGGCATCCTCTGTCCGTCCAGCACCATCGATTCGTCCTTCGCGGAAGTGACCACCTCCAGGGCGGACAGGATCCCTAGCGCAATAGGCGGGTCGAACCTCGACCCTTCCTTTTTGATGTGTGCGGGGACGAGGTCTACGGTGATGCGGTCCGTCGGAAACGCCGCTGTTTTGCAGCGCAGCCTTCGTCCGGTCCACGCTTTCCCGGACGATATCGTCCGGTAACCCCAAGTGACAGAGTTACCTGGGCCACACGCGGAGCACCACTCCTTACTGCATCATTTCATTTATCTTAACAAACCACCCTCTTACTTCCTCATAGCATCGAAGCTCTTTCAGGTGAGCCTTGTCTATTCTGTTTGCCCCGTTAGCGATGTCGAACTTTATGATTATAGGTCGAAGAGTCTTTTGAGTCTTCACTACCTTAACCACGTCCGTCTGATCCCAAATGTCTACCCAATTCGGATCCCCAAAATCGACAATGTCGGTGGGTAAAGTAAAGATGCTTTTTACTACTGCCGGATGGGCGTAATTCTCGATTGTCCTCTTTGCTGTGAGGCAACCGCAGGAGCCATCACCCCGAGCATTCACTTCATCACAGCAGCACTGGTATTTGCAGTCGTCGTCCCGATCGTAAAGATGAAATTCGGTCTTCCCGAGTTTCCGCAGATAGTCGTTGGTGACCCAGTGTGCGAGAATGCTCCCTCCCAGGGGAATTATCAAAACCCGTGGATCGGATTCGAGATCGACATCAACATCCTCGACGCAGGTACGGCAAAGATTCTTCATGAAGGCTACATCGGTCGGGCCTTCTACGCAGACGATCACTTTCAGCTGGTCTATGTTGTCGGGCAACAGGCTCGGGAGCATGCCTAGTTCATCAGCGATTTGGTAGAGAATCTCTTCGCTGCCAAAATCAACTTTTACCTTATTTCCGTCATGGTGGATGTAGCGCAGATTATCAACGTTGATGAGTCCGGCGAGGGATGGACTGTGGGTTGTCAGAAAAACCTGGCAGGGCGTTTCTGAGCTCAGCACTTTGAGGGCTTCAATTAGCTTGGTCTGCCAGTCTGGATGTTGGGATGTTTCCGGTTCCTCGATGGCATAGATGACTGTGGGTGAATCCTTTTCCAACTTTTTTCTCTCTGCTTCAGCACGGAAAAAGTTGATTAGGACCAAACGCCTGACTCCGCTCCCTCTTTTATTGAGGGGAATGCCATCATCGCTAATCAGGTCGAACGTAAAAATGGAGTCCCACTTTAGGTCAGAAGCAAAGTCCGGTCTCAGATCGGAGGCAATTTCGGGGTTCATCTCTCGGAGCTTTTCAACCGTCCTCTGGGAAATTTCTACCAGCTTCTGCTGAACCTGCTCCTCAATGGCTTTCAGTTCGCTTTCTATGCCTTTGAGGACCTGCTTTGTTGCCGCCTTCATGGGGTTTTGTACTTCACTGTCCTTATCGACATTTTTTCTGTCCGACTGGAACAAAGCATAAATTGGAAAATATTTGGTAATCTGCCCGTAGATTGTTCTTGTATCTTCTTTGTTTATTTCGATGAGTATCTCGTCAAGCTGCATGGATGGCCTCTGGGTTTCCCTGATCTCTCGCCTGATCTCGGAACTTATGGTCGCATTGTACCGAGACGTTTCAATTCCCAATTCATTGGCCAGTTTTTTTAGGTCGGAAATTCTCAGGGACAGAAGTTCCTTAAGTCTATCGTTTACAGGGTGGTAAGCATTGATGAAAATCTTGGCGGTCGATTTGGTTTTCAAAGGCTTGTAATATTTCCTGACTTCGAAGAACCCATCCTTATTCAGGAGCAGCTCGTCCCGGAGTGACGTCTTAACCTCCGCATCGATGATCAACTCGTCCGGAAAATCATCGAAGACAATTCCGATCATTATTTCGCTTCCCTCTGTGGCACCAGAACTGAGATCGCTGCCGTCCATTTTGATGACGCCGCCTTCGAAAAAGATATCAAGCGCTTCCAGTATCGTTGATTTCCCGACATCGTTCTTCCCAATAAAAGCGGTAAGATCATCGAAGTCTATTCTGGTGAATTCTTTATATGTTCTGAAATTTTCAAGAAGTAGTTGTTTGACTTTCATGGTTCCCTCCTAGCTAAGAAAAATATGGTGAAAATAAAATCAAGAATGAGGGCTTGCAACTAAGTGATAAAAGTACTTCTCTCAGTCATTTGTCGTAGCATTGTTACTCAATGTGATTGTCCAGCACTTCCGAACATCTGTCGCGCTCTGCTGGGCAAGATTTGACCCCGTCTTGCATTGTGATGTATCCATCCCGTAACCTAGGGTAGCCCGCTGTCGATGGCAGCAGGACATACAGTGATAAAAGATCAGCAAAAATTCAATGTGCAACAGTCTGAGTATGTTCTAGCCAGCATCGAACGATACCACAATACAGGATGGTCCATACCTGTTTTTACTTGATAAAATCACCCGCCACTCTCCATTTCCCGTCTTTGTCCAGCATGGAGGTAACGGTTTCGAGAGCTGATTTTTTGTTCGCAAAGGAGGTCTCGAACTGGATTACCACGTACTCGCCGTCCGGAGCGCCGGGCAAAGAGGTTGTGTAGGTCCGGTTGTTTATTTTTCTGGAAATGAGCTTGCCCAGGGGTTTCCTGACCGCCGTTAGCGATTGCTCCCATTTTGCCTGCGTGACGGCATTTTTGAAGTATCCGGCCGCTTCGGTCCAGCTTTCGGCATAGTTGCCGCCATCCACCAGCGCCAACCATTTTTCGGCCGCTACGGCGGCTTTTCCCATCTTGGGCGACTGGGCCGCGACGGTACCGGCCATCAGGAGGAAACCCGAACAGACGAGCAAGAGACTGAAAAATCCCATGGTCAGGCGGTTATTCATTCGATGCTTCCTTTCTGTTTGCGGAAAAAGATCGAGCCACGGGATTGGAGGTGGAATCCAGTATTGTGTGATGTACATATCCGGCGGCCGGGGCAGTTTGTCGCCCGTGGCAGCGGGATGTGCCGTGATAGGGCAACCGGTCTCCGGAAATTTAATGGGCAACGGTCTGATTGTGTCTCAACCTACATGAAAAATGTCATAATGCAAGACCTGGTCTCGATAGACCTGGCTCCGCGCGCTGCAAATTATCCCGGTCGCAGGGGAGGCGCGCCCCCATCGTGCGCACCGTCCGCAGGAAAAGCGGAAAAAGTGGTGCGCACAAAAAAATGGGCTGTTGCCCAAAGGTTCTGATGATTGTGAATATTACAACAAAATATGTTCTCTCTGATGTTGGTTTGTTCATTTAAATGAACTATAAGCCCTCCGGTCAGCACAGCGTGAAACTCTCGCCCTATTCTGAATTTTTTTGATTGTTCACAATGAGGCAAGCCAAGGTTTTCCTAGTATCCAAAAGATTGTGAAAAGAATATCGCTCAAGCCCATTTATCCTTGTGCCGAAGGAATTATTGAATGAGGTCAGTAACTTACAAGTATAAATCCATCCCGTCAAAAACGGAAAAGGGGACAAGGTATGAAGAAGATTCTCAGAACGGTTACGTACAGCTTGTTTGCAGCTCTGTTTTTCGTGGCGGCCGGCATGCCCGAAGCTCTCGCCGTGGACGGCATTAAATACGATGGCTCCTCCCAGTTGTATTGGGCCTTTGTAAAGGATTCCGCGGATCTTTTCACGAAAGAAACCGGGATAAAAGTCAGCGCCGAAGACCGCAAGACCCAGGATGCGGTCCCCTCGCTGGTGTCCGGGCGCTGCAACGTGGGCGGCCTGGCCAGGAAGATGAAGCTCGCCGAAAAGGCGCAGAACAAAGACCTTGTTGAAACGCTCATCGCAAACGACCACATCGCCGTATTCGTATCCTCCGGTTCCAAGGTCGATTCCCTGTCCGTCGATCAGCTCAGGAAGGTTTTCGGCGGCCAGATAACGGACTGGAAAGAACTCGGCGACGCACCGGGTCCCATCGCGGTGGTGATTCCCCAGACCAAAACCACTTCCAACCGCAATTTCGCTCAATGCGTCATGAAGGACGCCCCGTTTGCTTCGCAGTGCACGATCACGGAAACCGCGGGCGCGGTCCTGGACCAGTGCAAGGGGAAGCGCGCCATCTCCTTCATTTCCTTCGGCGCAGTGTCCGGGAAGCCTGATTTCAAAGTGCTCAAGGTCGATGGGAAAAGTGCGGGAGCTTCGGATTATCCGCTCGTTCAGGAAATGTATTTCGCCACTATCGGACAGCCTTCAGGCGATGTGAAGAAGTACGTGGACTTTTATCTCAGCGGGGCCGGCAAAGAGTTCATAAAGAAAGCCGGCCTGATCCCCGCTCAATAAGAGAGATAATCGCGGATGGCCGGTCCTGCGCCGGGACGGCCATCCCGACAGATCCGGAACCGGGAGGACGTGATGAAGCCACGGTTAAGCCTGGGTGCAAAGATAGTCATTGAAACGCTGGTCCTTTCCATAGTGCCGATACTCGTTGTCACCGCTCTTAATTTCCGCAATTCCCGAGGAGAGCTCGAAAAACTTGTCCGCCAGGATTTCCAAAATATGCTCGGCCTGGTTTCCGACATCCTCGACGACCATATCACCCTGATCCGGGAAGCGGAAATCGGAGATGAGATCGTGTGGAGCCTGCAGGCAAGGGAGCAGGAAAAAAATTTCATCATCAAGGAGGATGAGGGAAGCATCAAAGCCTGGCACCAGGCCATGGACAATATCAAGAAATCCTCGGTGTTCATAGGGGATGTCCCGGCCAGCATAAAACGGTATGAGCTGATTTTCGATAAATTCACCAAGGGCATGCTCGCAAATATGGGAGAACTTTCAAGCGCGGGCCAGGACCTTGAGCAGCAGATACGCAAAAGCATCCAGGTGGTAAAAACCGGCGAATTTCAGGAAAAGATTCGCGCAAAAGTGATCGGCCCCAAGAACCCCGACGGGACGCGGGACCTGTCGAAAGGCATCCGAATGGGGCGTTCGGGGTTCGTCTTTTTCATGAAACCGGACGGGACCCTGATCGGCCACCCGAAGCTGGAAGGAAAGAAAATAGGGGACAAGAATCTTCTGGATTCAATTCTACGGCAAAAAGAAGGGCAAATTTTCTACAATCAGGACGGTATCCGGAAAATTGCCTTTTTCAAATACTTTGCCCCGTGGAACTGGTTCATCGTGATCGATGCCTGCCAGAGCGAGGTGATGCCGGTCAACGGCATTCTCAAAGCCGGGTTGATCGTGGCGTTGATTTTTGCCGTGCTCGTAGGCTTCATGGCGGTCCTTCTCGTGCGGAGCATTACCCGGCCCGTTAACAAGATAATGGGGCAGCTCGGCAGCAGCGCCGAAGAATTTTCCGCGGCCGCCTGCCAGGTGGCGGGGTCGAGCGAAAGCCTGGCCACCGGGGCGTCGAAGCAGGCGGCGGCAATCGAAGAAACGTCCGCTGCGCTCGAAGAGATGGCGTCCATGACCACCAAAAATGCGGAGAACTCTTCCGAAGCCCATCGCCTGATGTCGAGGGCCGATCAGGTAACCGAGAAAACCCGCGCTTCGATGTTGGAGCTGCTGGCATCGATGGAGGAGACTTCCAATGCCAGCACGGAGACGCAGAAGATCATCAAGACCATTGACGAAATAGCTTTCCAGACGAACCTCCTGGCCCTCAACGCCGCGGTGGAGGCTGCCCGGGCCGGGGAGGCGGGCGCCGGGTTCGCCGTCGTTGCGGACGAGGTCCGAAACCTCGCCATGAGATCGGCCGAAGCCGCCAAGAACACGGCAACTCTTATCGAAGGCACGGTTGCCCGGGTGCATGGTGGAGCCGAGGTGGTCAAGCGGGCCAATGGAGAATTCAGCGACTTGGCGGAAACGGTCAAAAAATCGGTGGAGCTTATCAAGGAAATAGCCGCCGCTTCACAGGAACAGGCGGAGGGCATTGGCCATATCAACAAAGCCGTTTCGGAAATGGACAGGCTGATCCAGGACACGGCGGCCCTTTCGGAGGAATCCGCGGGGACGGCGGGGGAAATGAACGGGCTGGCGGCCAGAATGAAAGGGGACGTGGGCTCACTCATCCAGGTCGTGGGAGCAGACGGAAAAAAAGCGGCGAAATCGCGTGGCCTGGCGCGTACTCCTGCGGCGGAGCCGCTTGTGGCCGGATCGTACGGAACGAGGAGTGCGCAGTATGCGAGCGCGATGCCCAAAATGAAGGACGGCGGGAATTATCCCCCGAAGATGGAAATGCGCCCCGATAAGGTAATCCCCCTGGAGGAGAAAAATTTATCAGACTTTTAGAATATTTAAGGGATTCAGAAAAGGTGTGAGGGGCTTCGCCCCGGGCCCCTCCACGCCGCTTTGCTGTTCCGGGGGGCGCGGGGGAAGGGGCTGTTGCTGAAATCCAATATCT
>LUZV01000205.1 GCA_001603765.1 Anaerolineales bacterium Chloro_02
CAAGGACATTTGTGTTTTGCCAAGATGGATGACAGAAAACTTTAAACTTTTTTTTGCTAGTGCCTTATTGGAATGTAAGTATCCTGACTAACAAGTACCCATACCAATTACTGGACAAATCCGGGTTTTATTGTAAAATAGTCATTTGCAAGTCTAAAGGAATTAGTTTGGAGGAAGAAGTTGGCAAATATTAAGTCACAAATTAAACGAAACAAGCAGAACCAGGCTGCGCGCCTGCGCAATCGTGTTTACCGCGGCTCAGCTCGCACCGCTCTGCGCAAGGCACAGGCTGCCATCCGCACCGAAGACGCCGAAAAGTCTCAGGCAGATGTGCTCAAAGCCATCCGCGCGCTGGATAAAGCTGCCGCTAAGGGTGTTATTCATAAAAACAACGCCGCGCGCCGCAAGTCTCGTTTGATGGCACGCTTCAATAGCATCGAACAGTAATCATTTTGCATTACGATTATGAGGCTCCCTATCCAAAAGATGGGAACCTCTTTTTTGTTTAACCGCCTGCCGCCCGGCGCGGCACCACTTTGAATCCTTTCGGAACTACTTAACCGCCACCCTGAATGTTATAATCGCGTGAGACTAATTGAGAGATGCCTATGTTTGACGATATAAAACAACAATTATCCGACCTGATTGATGCCTTTTGCCTTTCGCGGGGGTTGCCCACCGGAAAGGTTGAATTCCGAAACATCCCATTCAGCGGCGAATGGGGCATTGCTGCCCCACTTTTTCCGCTGGCAGCAGCTGACCCAGACAAATCGCTGCCGGTCGCCAAGAAAGCTCAGGCTTTAGCTGAGGCTCTGCAGTCGCAAGCCAGCGGTTTGCCTGGCTTTTCCCGTGTCGAAGCCGTGCGAGGGTATCTGAACCTTTACTTTGAGCCCCACAGCTACGTAGGCAGGGTGGTTGGCACGGTTTTGGAGCAAGGGGTTCGCTTTGGGTCACAACCTCAGTTGGGTAAGCCGGTGATGGTGGAATATTCCAACCCCAACACCCATAAACCGCTGCACGTTGGGCATTTGCGCAATGTGATTTTGGGCGGATCGGTTTGTAATATCCTCGAAGCCAGCGGCAAACGGGTAATTCGGGCTAACTATATCGGTGATATCGGGCTGCATGTAATCAAATGGATGTGCAACTACGAGGCATACCACGCGGGCGAACAACCCAGCGCCGACATCATGCGTTGGATGGCGGACCTCTATGCTGAGTCTGACCGCCGTTTTTCGGATGACCCGGATTTTGAGGCTCAGGTGCGCGCGTATTTTGGAAAATGGGATAGCGGCGATGAGCACGTTCATGCCCTCTGGGAGCAAACTCGCCATTGGTCGATGCAGGGTTTCCAGCAGGTATATGATTTGTTGGGCGAGCACTTTGACCGGATTTACTTTGAAAGCGATGTTGAGGAATCCGGCAAGGTGATGGTGGAGAAACTGCTCAAATTGGGCATCGCGGAGGATGGGCGACCGGAAAACCCGGTGATCATCGATCTCGATAAACTCCTGGGCACAAAAGAGGAATATCGGGTGGTGGTTATACTGCGCTCAGACGGAACCTCCCTCTATGCCACAAAAGAGCTGCCTTTGGCGATTATGAAGTTCGAGGAATATGACCTGGAACAATCGATTTACGTCATTGACGTGCGCCAATCGCTGCATATGAAACAAATGAGCAAAGTGCTCGAAGTCATGGGCTATCCATGGGCTGCCCGGATGCACCACCTCGCGTATGAAATTGTTAATCTGCCGGGGAACGTGACCATGTCCTCCAGGGATGGAACAGTGGTGCTGCTGGATGATCTTATCCGCGAGGCAACCCAACGCGCCTTTGAAGTGGTCCAGGAAAAGAACCCTTCGCTCGACGCAGATTCGATGCGCGATATTGCCAGGAAAGTGGCTTTAGGCGCGATTAAATATCCGATGATCTCACGCGAGAACACCAAGATCGTTACCTTTGACTGGGACACCGCGCTCGACTTTAACGGACAATCCGCGCCCTATATTCAATATGCTGTGGTGCGCGCCAACAGCATTTTGCGTCGGCTGAGCGAGCCGGCGCCTAGAAAGGCAGATTTTACCCATGATCTGCTGCCCGCGGAGTTAAATCTTATCGAGAAAATTTCTCAGTTGCCGGACGTTGTCCAAAAAGCAGCCGCTGAATTTAAACCTTCTTTGGTCGCCACATATGCTTTTGAGCTGGCGCAGTCATTCAACGACTTTTACACCCAATGCCCGGTGCTTTCCGCTGTTGGCTCAGCCCGCGCCGCGCGCCTTGTGCTGGTTCAGGCTGCGAAGATTAGCCTCGAAAACGCTTTATCCTTGCTCGGAATCCAATCACCTCAAGTGATGTGATGTAAAATACAGACATATCAAAAAAGGAGAGATATATGAGTCGAATTCGTACACTAATCATGGGGGCTGCAGGCAGGGATTTTCATAACTTTAATACTTTCTTTCGCGACAACGAGAAGTATGAAGTGGTTGCATTCACCGCGACCCAAATCCCGAACATTGATGGGAGGAAATACCCTGCTGAACTGGCTGGAAAACTGTATCCAGACGGCATTAAGATCTACCCCGAGTCGGAATTGCCTGAGCTGATTAAGCAATTTGATGTTGATGAAGTTGTCTTCGCGTATAGCGATGTGCCTTACGATTACGTGATGCACAAATCTGCCCTAGTCAACTCCCTGGGGGCGGATTTTCGCCTGATGGGCACCAAAGAGACCCAGGTTAAATCGTCCAAGCCGGTGGTTGCCATCTGCGCGGTTCGAACCGGCTGCGGAAAAAGCCAGACAACCCGCCGTGTTGCTGCTATTTTGCAGGAAATGGGTCTTAAAGTGGCTGCCATTCGCCACCCCATGCCTTACGGCGACCTTGTTAAGCAGCGTGTTCAGCGCTTTGCTACTTACGCCGACCTCGATAAGCACGAGTGCACGATCGAAGAACGCGAGGAATACGAACCGCATCTCGACAACGGCGTTATTGTCTATGCCGGCGTGGATTACGAAGCTATTTTGCGTGAAGCGGAAAAAGAAGTGGATGTGGTTCTGTGGGACGGCGGGAATAATGATTTTCCATTTTACAAGCCAGATCTCATGATCACTGTGGCGGATCCACTCCGCCCAGGGCATGAAAGCGCCTATTACCCCGGAGAGGTGAACGTGCGCATTGCGGATGTGGTTGTTATCAACAAAGTTGATACTGCCAACCCTGAGGATGTCATTAAAGTGCGCGAGAACATCCACAGCATCAACCCCAACGCCATTATTGTCGAAGGCGCGTCCCCAATTTATGTGGATGATCCCGAGTCGATCCGCGGCAAGCGTGTTTTGGTTGTGGAAGATGGACCCACGCTCACTCACGGCGGGATGAAGATCGGCGCTGGATGGGTGGCTGCCCGACGGTTTGGCGCGGCTGAAATCGTGGATCCCCGTCCTTTCGCGGTGGGTGAAATCCTTGCCACATACAAGAAATATCCCGACACAGGCAAAATTCTGCCAGCGATGGGCTATGGCGAGCAGCAAATTCGCGACCTCGAGAAAACAATCGAAGCAGCAGATGTGGATATGATTATCATTGGCACGCCAATTGATTTAACCCGTGTGATGAAAATTAATCGCCCCAGCCAGCGCGTGCGCTATGAGCTGGAGGAGATTGGCAAACCTGACCTTAAGGATATTTTGAGTAAGAAGTTCAGCAAGTAAGTTGCTCTTTCATCAAACAATCGGTCGGGCAAGCGCTCGACCGATTGCTTTTAGTCGACCTGTTGCTGCCAGCTAAACCAGCCTGGGATTATGATACACTCATCTTAACCTATTACAAGAGAGCTGCTATGTTTATCGATTCAGTACAAATCAAAATCGCCTCCGGAAAAGGCGGCGACGGCATGGTGCATATGCACCGGGAGAAATATCGACCGCGCGGCGGACCTGACGGCGGCGATGGCGGCAGAGGTGGGGATGTCATATTTGAAGTGGTTCCCACACTTAATACACTCAGCCATTTCCATCAAAACGAAAATTTCTTCGCTGAGGCAGGCAAAAATGGTGGTCCCTCCAACCGCAGCGGGCGGTCCGCGCCAGACCTGATCATTCGAGTCCCGCCAGGCACTGCAATTTATGATGACGACAAAGCTGAATTGATTGGCGATCTGGTTTTACCGGGGCAGCGGCTGATTGCCGCCAAAGGCGGTCGGGGCGGCAGGGGTAATCAACACTTTGCCACCAGCCGCAACCAAATGCCGCTTACTGCCGAAAAGGGTGAACCGGGAGAAGAATTCAACCTTAGGCTCGAATTGAAGCTTATCGCGGATGTGGGGCTGGTTGGGCTGCCAAACGCCGGAAAGTCCTCAATTTTAGCCGCCACAACCAATTCCAGACCGAAGGTGGCGGATTATCCTTTCACGACGCTTGAACCAAACCTGGGTGTCGTGCAGCTTGATCTCGAAAGTAGTTTCGTGATGGCTGATATTCCGGGATTGATTGAAGGCGCATCCGAGGGGGTGGGGTTAGGTTTTGACTTTCTAAGGCACATTCAGCGCACTCGCCTTCTAATTCACGTGCTCGATGGTCTCTCGGAAAGTCCGTTTGAGGATTACCAGACTATCAACGCGGAGCTGGAGCTCTTTGATGACTTGCTTGGCAAACGACCTCAAATTGTTGTCCTGAATAAAATGGATTTGCCAGATGTCGCCGCAAAGTCAGAAGCTTTAAGGCAAGAATTTTCCGCCATTGGGGTAGACCTGAAACTTATCTCAGCTGTGAGCCATTTGAACCTTAAGGAGCTAATGTGGAACGCTTTCACAACCCTGCGTGAGCTGCCTGTGGAGGAAAAAGAGCTCGAAATGCCAGTTTATCGGGCTGAAGTGGATCCTAACGACTTTGAGATCGAAAAAACCGAAGATGGATACGTGGTTTCTGGCGCGCGAATCGAAAAAGCCGCGGCGATGACCTATTTTGATCAACCTGGTTCTGTCAGACGCTTCCAGAGATTGATGGCAGGGCTCGGCGTGGAGAAAGCGCTGCGCGCGGCAGGGATTCAGGAAGGCGATAGCGTCATCATCGGGGACTGGGAATTAGAGTGGCAGGATTAGGCTAATAAAAATGCGCACGAGGTGGGTGAGGGGGGCACCCACGCCGTGCGCAACAATATTAT
>LUZV01000206.1 GCA_001603765.1 Anaerolineales bacterium Chloro_02
ACTCGGGGAAGCCGTTGGTCGCATAATATGGATGAACTTACGGGATGCTACACTAGCACGCCTGTGGTCGTACCAGCCTGCGTGGGGTTTATTGATTTCGACACATGCGTTACCCCAACCAGTCAGGGAGATTATAACGGGACACTTACTGCAACTGTATCCCCAGCCTTTAACAACGGGTCCACTAGCCAAAGTACGAGCATGCACGTGAAGGGAATCCCGTCTATGGTGACCGCCGAACCTCTTGGCGAGAATTTGAATCTTGGCTCCGCTCAAGTGGGGCAAACGAAGAGTGGCTCATTCCAAGTCTGCAATTACAGGTCCTCTCCAGTTACAATTAATAGTATCTCGGTCAACGACGGCAATTTTTCTGTCGCAGGCGGAGTGGGAACCGTCATTCCTGCTGTTCAAAGCCAATATACACCAACTTGTAGAGCTGTAACCATTAATTTCACTCCTCAGGCGACTGGTAATTTCAGCTCAAACATTCAAATTAATACTACAGCGGAAGATCCAACATATACTTGCTCCGGTACTGGCACGCCAGGTCCATTTATCACTATCTCTAGTACAGGCAATGGAACAATTACACCAAGTACATCTGTGCAGTATGGTGGAAATATAACAGTCACTATGACACCTTCAACTGGAAACACTCTAAATTCACTGACTGACAATGGAAGCACGCGTACGGCAAGTTCAGGACCTTCAGGAGCCTATACATACACATTAAGTAGCATTACTATTGACCATACTCTTGTTGCTAGTTTCAGAACCATGTACACAGTTACTGCTAATGTTACTGGTTCTGGCGGAACAGTGTCTCCAACAAGCGCAACCAACAGCTATGGGAGGACAGGACAGTCATTCACTCTTACTCCATATAATGGGTATACTCTTGACAAGATTATCGATAACGGTATTGACGTGATCTCATCTGCTTATGTAAACCAAAGTGTAACTGCATTCATTTATGAT